>NZ_JALCZL010000009.1:0-79466 GCF_039667035.1 Sulfurimonas sp. NWX79 | reverse complement strand
GTGCCTTTGGCAGTTGACACTAATGCCAAGTGGATGGATAGAAAATATGTTTCGTGGGAAAATTTGGAACATGATTGTGAAGTTGATGAGGAATTTACAGAAAATTTTTGACGCTATCTTTGTAGATGAAGTTTGGGGATTATAGCTTACTTGAATTATCTTTTTTCCTTTTGACTTTAGATATTTTTCTACTGCAATATTATGAGGTTTATTTCCCCAATCTTCTCCAATGACAAAAATATCAACATCTACTTCTTTACATTGAGTCACATACTCAAGTTTATCATATGATACAACAGCATCAACACATGCTAAAGCTTTCAACATTCTCATTCTTTCTGCTAATGGAATCACAGGTACATTTCTTTTATATGAAGCTACTACTTCATCAGAAGCAACCCCAACTACAAACTTATCACCCAATGTTTTACAGTATTCTAAGAGGTCTAAATGACCAATATGTAACAAGTCAAAAGTACCAACGGTATATACGGTCATGATTTATTTCCTTAAGTAAAATTTATTGTATACATAATACTCTTTTATACTGAAATTTATGCTATACTGAAATTTATACGATAAAGAATTACAAATACTTATTAGGAGTTTCAATGTCAGCAGACAGTAGCACACACAAAGAGTTACAACAACCCACTATTTTATCTTATCTCAAAGACATTCCAAACCTTTTATCACTTTCAGGGTTAGCATGTACAATACTTGCTATCTATTACTCTATTGAGGGTGTTTACGCTCTTGCAATGATTGGAATGGTTTGGGCAGTTGCTTTTGATTGGGCTGATGGGCTTGTCGCTAGAAGACTTAAAGGAAGAACTCCAACTGATGCAAAGTTTGGAGGGCAACTTGATGTGCTAATAGATGTTGTCAGTTATGGTGTCACTCCTGCTATTTTACTCTTAAGCTATGGTAAATTTGAGCCACTCTTTTTAATTGGAGCATTTATTATGGTCTCTGCTGCTGCGATACGCTTAAGCTATTTTAGCACATACGGTTTAGCCGGGGGGACAAAATACACAGGATTAGCATTAGATAATAATAGTTTAATTTTAGTTTCTATATTTTTACTAGAGGGTTTCGTGAGTACTGGAACTTTCACAATTATTTTATATATAAGTGGAGTTTCACTTGCCATACTCAATGTTTCAGAGATTAAGACACCAAAACTCTCAGGAAATCCTAGAAATGTTTGGCTTTTAGCTATTTACACTTTAGGAATAACTACTATTTATAGTTGGAAGTTTTTAAGTTGAAAAAACTTCAGAGCTTGATACAAAGTAAATATCAATTTGTATTAGTTTGTTTTTATGTCATCTAACGGGGGCGCGGGTGAGTGACTGCCATTTTCAAACATTTATGTTTTCAAATGGTTGTTCGCTCCTCCCGCTTGTTGTCTGGCGCTTTGCGACAGATGACTAGCGGGTGTTCAACCCGCGCCCCCGTTGTCCGGTCGCGAAGCGAGCGGACAACGGTTGAAGTAAGTTATAAATTAGCCGTCAGGGTAATTTATTAGCTTCTCTGGTTTGTTATCTCATTCACCGTAATGGCTCCACATTCTTAAAATTCTTACTGTTTTATCATTTTCTCTGACTTCATACACTAATCTATGTTGAATATTGATCCTTCTTGAATATGCTCCAGTCAAATTTCCAACAAGTTTTTTATATGGTGGAGGATTTTGAAATGGATCACTTTTTAAAATTTCAATAAGTTCTTTGGCTTTTTTATCTAAATTTACATTTGTTAATTTTTTAGCATCTTTTAGTGCTAATTTTGAATAAAGTATTTTATATTTTACCACTCAATATTCTCACTAAACTCGCTATCATCAGCTTTCATAGCATCTTGGATAGATTTTGATAAATTTGGTATGGAGTTAAGATAAAGTGTTTCTTCTATCGCTTCCCAATCTTCTTGGGAAATCATCACAACATTATTTCTTTTTCCTGTGATTATAATTGGTTCATGTGTTTGAGCAGTTTTATCTATCAAATTATATATATCTGCTCTTGCTTGACTTGCTGACATTATATTTGTCATAATATTCTCCCCATTAACCCATTAAATTTATTATAAAATTATACTTAATTCCGTACGCCTTGTCAAGAAGAGATAACGGTCAAAGATAGCCGATAAATTGCCGCTAGGTAATTTATTGGCTACTCTGTTTTGTTAGCACTTTTAGTTTGTGTTGCATAGTTTATAATAACTTTGGAAGTTTTTCAAATGCTCATCTGATGATAAGTGAGCATTAGGTTGTGCAATTACTGTATAGTTTAAATTATTTTCTATTAAACTCTTCTCTATTGTTTGTGCAACACCCTTTCCAATAACTACAATCTGATTTGGTTTAGCATCTAAAATAATGTTCTTTGTATAGCCCTCCCAAGATTTTTTAATTATATCAGGCATATTTTTAGGTTTTTTACCATTGTCATAAAGGGCTACTATGCTTGTATCAACAAGCCATATTCCTAAATCCTTCATTCTATTAAGGATGTCAATTTTATTTTTTATTCGTTTATCAAAATGTGTTGAAGACTGAATAGGGCGAAAGCACTCATTACTTTTAATATCATTGACACAACTGTAAAATATTTTCCAAAATTGTGGTGTTCCATCTCTTTTTGGATGTGAAGAATTTTTAGTTAAGTCTTTTTCACCATAAGCCAAACAATACACAAATTTTGAATATTGTTTTGGATAATCTTTAAGAGTATCCAAAACAAGTTCTATTTCCATTTCTTCAAGACTTGTAAAAACATGTGATTCAGCAAGTAGAATTACTTTAACATCGTTTGGTTTCCAAAATTTACGATATTTTTCAATAAGTTCAACAGATGCAAAAGATTCAACATTCTCAAATATATCTTTTATCTCATTATATGTTGTTTCTAATGCTCGATTCAATTTTTTCCTTCTGTGGTGCTAACGGGGGCGCGGGTGAGTGACTGCCATTTTCAAACATTTATGTTTTCAAATGGTTGTTCGCTCCTCCCGCTTGTTGTCTGGCGCTTTGCGACAGATGACTAGCGGGTGTTCAACCCGCGCCCCCGTTGTCCGGTCGCGAAGCGAGCGGACAACTATTTATTCAACAAACATTTTACACAAATCAACTCTAAAAATCAACATTAACAAACATATCTTTTGTGTGTTAATTGTGAAAAATATGACAATTTGCCAAATAATTGATTGTTTTTAGAAGAAATCACTATTATTCTTAAATATTTAGTGTGTGTTAAATGTTCTTTTAGCAATTAACACGCATATTTGTTTGCTAATTAGAAGATTTTGGCAATAAAATGCAAAAAGTTGCTTAAGTGGAGGTGTAAAATGCAAGTGAAGAAAAAACTTTTAGATATTGTTAGAGATAAAATCCGTTTTAAACATTACAGTTACTCTACAGAGAGAACTTATGTGCATTGGATTAAGCAGTATATTTTATTTCATAATAAAAAGCATCCTGTTGAGATGGGGAAAGTCGAACTAGAAGCCTATCTTACTAAACTTGCTACAAAAGATAGGGTCTCACCAACTACACAAAATCAGGCTTTTAGTGCAGTTCTATTTCTTTATAAAGAGGTTTTGGGTGTAGATACTAGCCAATGGAATGTTCAAGCTTTTCGAGCACAGGAGCGAAAACATATTCCTGTTGTATTGACAAAAGAAGAAATTAGAGTAGTTTTGCAAAATATCGCTCATGATTACAGTTTAATTGTGCATCTTATGTATGGCTGTGGTTTGCGTATGAATGAAGCGCTTAATCTAAGAGTAAAAGATATTGATTTTGGATTTGACAAAATATATATATGGGATTCTAAATCTCTCAAAGATAGAACTATACCATTGCCTCAAAAACTAAAAGAGAAGTTATTTGAGCAGGTCTCTTATGTTCAAGCTCTTCACCAGCAAGATTTAAAACAGGGCTTTGGTTCTGTATTTATCCCCTATGCTCTTGCAAAAAAATATCCAAATACACAATTTGAAACTAAATGGCAATTTCTGTTTCCTATGAAAAGTATTTCACAAGACCCTAGAAGCAGAGAAAAAAGACGACATCATATTCATCCGCAAACTTTAGGCAGAAATATAAAAGCTGCAGCAAGTAAAGCCAACTTGAACAAACGAGTAACTTCACATATATTTCGCCACTCCTATGCAACTCATCTGCTGCAGGCTGGTATAGATTTAAGAAGTATTCAAGAGCTATTAGGGCATAAATCTGTTGAAACAACTATGATATACACTCATGTTGTTAGCGAAATGAATAAAACGAAACTCATAAGTCCATTAGATTTTTAAAGGTGCGAAGATGATAGAAAGATTTTACCTCAAAGATTACCTGAGTTTTAACGAAGCAGAGCTGAACTTAAATAATGGACTTGTGGTCTTTACGGGGCCGAGTGGGAGTGGAAAGTCCATTCTTATGGAGTCTATTCTTACCTCTGTTGGAGGAAGCAGCTGTGATGCAACTTTGTGTGAGAGTAGTGTTACATGGGAGATAGATGAAGAGGAATGTGGGATTGAGAGTGATGATATCAATGTCTTTAAGCATATCAAAAAAGAGAAATCCCGTTACTTCATTAACAACCAAAGCCTCTCACGCAAGGCTATGAGCAGTGTTGCTGCGAAGTATTTAAGACACTTGAGTCTCAAAGATTTCAGTGACTTTGAAAATGAGAATCTACTTGCCATTTTAGATGAACGCATCGAAGCGAAGTCTAAAAGCATCAAGGCTTTAAAAAAGAAGTTTCATGAGGTCTATACAGAGTATCACTGGACAGAACACGAACTTAAGGTCATCGAAGAGGAAGAGAAAAAGATAGTAGAGCTCAAAGAGTTTGCAGCCTTTGAGATAAAAAAGATAGAAGACATCAACCCACAGCCAAATGAAGATGAAGAGCTTTTAGAGATAAAAAAAGAGCTCTCACGCAAGGAAAAAGTACTGGAGAGTATAGGCTCGGCAAATGAGATCTTCAACTATGAGCATCTTGTTGCGTCAGCTCTGGAACAACTGGACGTAGATAGCAGTTTTTTTGATGATGCGATGAATGAACTTCGTGCCGTTTTTGATGGTGCAGAGGAGAAGTTTAACGCACTTGAAGATGTTGATGTAGAATCAGTGCTCAATCGCATAGAAGAGCTTAGCGGATTAAAACGTCGATATGGTAGCATCGAGGAGGCACTTACATACAAAGAACAGAAGATGCAAGAGCTTCAAAAATATGAAAACATCGAGATAGAAAAGCATGATTTAGAACAGAAGTATGAAGAACTCTCACGTGAGGTAGAACAACTTGCTAATGAATTAAGTGCTTTGCGTGAGGCAGAGCTTATGGCATTTGAAAAAGATCTGAACATTTACTTGAAAAATCTCTACTTGCGTGAGGCAAAGTTAACGATGCAAAGAGTTGCATACTCAAAAACAGGGCAGGATATGCTCAGAATTGAGTTAAATGGTACTGCACTCGATAAAATTTCAACAGGGGAGTTCAATCGTCTTCGTCTTGCTGTTTTAGCACTTAAATCAGAGCATATGAATAAAAACGGTGGTGTTTTGATGCTAGATGAGATAGATGCAAACCTCAGTGGTGAGGAGTCTATGAGTGTTGCACGTGTGCTTAAACAGTTGGCAGAACATTTTCAGATATTTGTCATTTCTCATCAACCACAGCTTACTTCTATGGGAGATCAGCACTTTTTAGTCTATAAAGATGGTACTATTTCAAAAACAAAAGAACTTGATTTTGATGAACGGGTAGATGAGATAGCAAGAATCATCAGTGGAGATAAAATCTCTGATGAAGCGAAAAAGTTTGCCCGTGAGTTACTGGAGGCAAAGAAATAGATGATAATCGACACACATATACATTTGGATGATGCAAGATACGATGAAGATTTGGATGCTGTACTAGATCGTGCGCGTGAGGGTGGAGTAGAGCGTTTTATCATTCCCGGAGCAGATTTATCTACACTTGAGAAAGCTATTGGGATTTCAGAAAGATATGATGATGTTTACTTTGCTATTGGGGTACATCCGTATGATTTAGATGGTTTTGATGCGAGTTACTTTGAGCGTTATGTAGGGCATGAGAAGTGTGTGGCTATTGGTGAATGTGGCATGGATTACTTCCGACTTGAGGGAAGTGATGAGGAAAAAGCAGCAGAGAAAGCAAAACAAAAAGAGATATTTGCTTGGCAGATCAATTTTGCCAAAGAGCACAACAAACCACTTATTGTCCACATCCGAAATGCTTCACACGATTCCAAAATGATACTATTAGAGAACAGTGCCGGTGAAGTTGGCGGTGTACTGCACTGTTTTAATGCGGATGATGAACTTTTAAGTCTCGCAGATGAGAACTTTTACTTTGGTATAGGAGGTGTCCTTACTTTTAAGAATGCGAAAAAGCTTGTAAATATACTGCCTCGCATTCCAAAAGAGAAGCTCATCATTGAAACTGATGGACCATATCTCACGCCGACGCCACATCGAGGAGAGAGAAATGAGCCATTTTATACTACCTTTGTAGCAGAGAAAATGGCAGAACTGCTTAATATCTCACGTGAGGAAGTAGAAAATTTAACCACGCAAAACGCCCTAAAACTCTTTCATATTTCTTAATATTAGAGAGTTTACAACTTTTTTAATGATTTTTTAGATAAAATCTACTACTTAAAATTAAAATAAAAAGTTGTCCATGATAAAATATCTATTAACTCTGTTTTTTCCGTTATTTCTTTTTGCGAACCTGACTTACGAGTCCAACTATAACAAAGAACTTGCACTTCTTGACTCTTTTGATATCGAACCATCTTTTCTTTATGATCCGGTCATGAACAAGATGAAGCGAAGAACGCTTGCAAAGGACAAGCATTTTTTCCGTGCTATGAGTGATGCTTATCTCTTCATTCCTGCTATTAAGAGTACGCTTTCAAAGTATGATGTACCACAAGAGTTTTTATATCTTGCGATGGCAGAGTCGAATTTTCGTACAAAAGCCTACTCTAAAAAGCGCGCAGCAGGACTTTGGCAGTTTATGCCACGTACTGCGAAGCACTATAATCTAAAAATTGACGAGTATGTAGATGAAAGACGTGATCTTATAAAGTCTACAGAAGCTGCTGCCAAGCATCTCTCTGCACTCCATAAACGTTTTGGGAAGTGGTATTTGGCTGCCATTGCTTACAACTGTGGTGGAGGACGACTCAATCGTGCTATAAAAAAAGCAGGTACGGATGATCTTGCAGTACTGCTCGATCCAAAAAAGAAGTACATTCCTCGTGAGAGTAGAAACTACATCAGAAAGATTGTGGCACTTGCACTTATAGGAAGTGATGAACAATATCTATTACACAGTGAGTATGAGTATCTTTTAAACCGTGCAAATGCATACTCCATCTCAACGGTTAAGCTTTCAAGCGGGGAATCTTTAGCGCGTATTTCAAAGTTGATCCACATTCCACTTAAAGATTTGAAAAAACTCAACAGACATTTAAAATATGACTTTGTACCTCCTTATTCAAAAGGGTATAACGTGTACATTCCGTACATCAAGCTCGCAGAGTTTAAGCAGAAGTACACAAAAGAGCCTATAAAAAACATCTATAAAGTGCATGTGGTAACACGTGGTGACAACCTTTCTTACATCGGTAAAAAGTATGGTGTCTCTTATAAAGTCATCAAAGATTTCAACCATCTAAAAACCAATAGGCTTAGACTCAAGCAAAAACTTATCATTCCTATTCCTAAGAAAAGTGCTATAAAAAAGATATCTTCAAAGCACTACTACATGGTTAAAAAAGGAGACTCTTTGGAGTCGATTGCTAAAGCACATAAGATCAGTGTACGCAATATTCGCTTGCAAAACCATATTCGAGGTTCTTTAATTAGAGTTGGGGATAGGTTGAAACTGTATGAATAGATCATGGTTTTTTCTTGCAATAATCATCTCTTTCATTTTTACAGCTTGTAGTACGCGAGGTCCAGGGACTTACAGAAGTTATAACTATGCACCCTCATCAACAGTAAAAACATACACAGATGACAGAGGTGCATACCGTGCAACACCACCAAAGAAAAAGTACTCTCACGCAACGATGCGCCCTTATGTCGTTCATGGGAAAAAGTACTATCCGCAGGTTGTAAGTGTAGGAGATAGATTTCGTGGTAATGCATCCTGGTATGGACCGAACTTTCATGGAAAGTTCACTTCAAATGGTGAGCGTTACAATATGTGGGCGATGACAGCAGCACACAAAACACTGCCTATGAACACCATCGTCAAAGTAACAAACAGACGCAATGGAAAAAGTACAGTAGTGCGTATCAACGACAGAGGTCCTTTTATCTCGACACGTATCATCGATCTTTCAAAGGCTGCGGCATCAAAGATTGACATGATTGGAACGGGGACTGCTCCCGTTACATTAGAGGTTCTCGGTTTTGAAGGCAAAGGAAAGCGCAGCATACCAACGAAAAAAGAGCTGAAAAAGTTACCGCAAAAGATGTCTCTGGCTGGAAAATATGCTATTCAGATCGGCTCTTTTTCCCGTATAGAGGGGGCACTTGTAACACAAGAGAAATATGACAACACAGATGGGTATAAAACAATCATTAAAGATGTTGAAAGTGATAAGGGGCGTATGTTTAAAGTCTGGCTGACAGGTTTTAAAGGTGAGCAAGAGGCTAGAGACTATAAAGCTCACGGAAAATTTAAAAATGCATTTATTGTAAGAGAGGATTAGATAATGATAACAAAAACAAGAACAACGAAAGAGACAGATATTACGATTTCATTGGATATAAACGGTAGTGGAAAGAGCAACATTAGCACTGGTGTCGGTTTTTTAGACCATATGCTTGAGAGCTTCTCAAAACACTCTTTGATAGACTTAGATATCAGCTGTAAAGGTGATACGCACATTGATGATCACCACAGTGTTGAAGACGTAGGCATTGTTCTTGGTGCTTTACTTGCTGAGGCAATCTACCCTGTAAAAAACATGGAGCGTTTTGGAAGTGCAAATATTGTTATGGATGAGGCTTGCGTGAGCTGTGACCTGGACCTTAGTAACCGTCCTTTTTTAGTTTATGAACTTGATGTACATGGTAAAGTAGGGCAGTTTGATACTGAACTAGTTGAAGAGTTCTTTAGAGCTTTTGCACTTAATGCTAGAGTAAGTATGCACATCATTGAGCTGCGTGGGAAGAACAAACATCATATCATCGAAGCAGCTTTTAAAGCAGTGGCAGTTGCACTTCGTCGTGCAACAGCACCAAATGCACGTGTAGGAATTCCTAGTACAAAAGATGTATTATGATTAAGCTGCTTGTTTTAGATGTTGATGGTTGTCTTACTGATGGTAAAATAATTTATACAAGTAACTCATCTGAAGTCAAAGAGTTTCATGTCAAAGATGGTTTGGCGATTGCCAGCTGGATACGTATGGGAAATCATGTAGCCATTATCACAGGTCGTAACTCTTTTATAGTAAAGCGACGTGCTGATGAACTTGGTGTACAGCATCTGCATCAAGGTATCAAGGATAAAGAGAAAGTACTGCGTGAGATAGTTGAGTCTTTGAATCTACAGATGTATGAAGTTGCGGCAATTGGTGATGATCTCAATGATTACGGTATGCTCTCTTTGGTCGGCAGAAGTTTTACTCCAAACAACGGGGTAAAAGAGATTCAAGAGCTTGTCGATACAGTTTTGAGCAGAAATGGCGGTGATGCAGCTGTGCGTGAGATGATTGATATCATCATAGAAGAAAATGATCAAAAAGATGAGTTTTTATCTCTTTGGATTGAGGAGTAGGCTATCAAAATTACGCTTTTTTTTTCACTTGTTTTAGGTGTACTTATCGGTATCTATGTTTTTTTCAAGCCTTTAAATATAAAGCAGCAGGCTTTTGTTGATGTGCCACTGTTTGAGATAAAAGACTTTACAATGTATGAGCTAGACAGAAGCAGTTTACAGACCATTATGCTTGGGAATGAGGCTGTGCGTTACTCTAACAGATATACAATCAAAAATATGGATTATACTGATAATGAAAAAAAGTATATTGCAAATATGAAAGCAGATGATGGTATCTACAAAGATGATCTGGTGACTTTAAGCGGTAATGTTGAGTATATACGGGATGACGGACTGACTTTTAAAACGAAAAAAGCTGTATATAATAAAAAGACTTCCGATGTTACCAGTGATGTAGGTTATGTCGCTTACCTTAACGACAGTATAGTACAGGGTTCTTATATCCGGTATAACAATGAAAAAAACAAGATTTTTTCAAAAAATGTTCGTGCAAAAATTCAATTACAAGAGAGTAAATAGATGAAAAAAACAGCCATATTCCTTTTAATTACAACATTTACAACACTGCTTTTCTCCGAAGAGTTAAAAATAAAGGCAAACTCTTTTACATCTGACCAAAACACTGGGGTTTCTGTCTTTAGTGGTGATGTAAACATTCAAAAGGCAAATGACGAACTCAATGCTTCTAAAGTGACAATTTATGTCAATAAAAAGAAAAAACCTACAAAATTTGTAGCAGTAGGGGATGTCTCTTTTAGTATTACGACAAAAGATGGGGCAAAATATAGTGGAGTTGCCGGTAAAGTCATCTATTTTCCAAATAAAAAAGAGTATTATTTTTATGAAAATGTTCATTTAAAACAGCTTAATGATAAAAAAGAGATCTTAGGAGATGAAGTGGTCTTAAAGACGACAGATGGAAAAGCATATGCAAAAGGCTTTAAAAAAGAGCCTGTTATTATGATATTTAATATTGATGAGGAAAAGAAGTAGATGATTGACATAGTCGATGCAAAATTCATTACGTCAGCACCAAACTATAAAGCGGCTCCTGAGTCTGATGAACACAACGAAGTTGTTTTTATGGCACGCTCAAATGTTGGCAAAAGCTCACTTCTAAATGCTTTGACAGATCACAAAGGACTGGCAAAAGTCTCTTCAACACCGGGAAAGACAAAGCTGATTAACTATTTTGATGTGACATTCATGGATAGAGACACATCCCAAAAACTGATGGCAAAATTTGTCGATCTGCCAGGTTTTGGATATGCAAAAGTATCAAAAGCACAAAAGCATGACTGGGAGAAAAATCTTACAGATTATATAGCAAACAGAGAACAGATCAAGATTTTTATTCATCTTATCGATTGTCGTCATCCTCATTTGGAGATTGACACGCAAGTAAGTGAGTTTTTATTTACACATGCAAGAGAGGATCAATACATCATCCAAATCTTTACAAAGATTGATAAGCTCAACCAGAAAGAACAAAATGCTCTAAGACGAGAGTTTCCCAATGCATTGATGGTTTCAAGTGCTAAAAAACGGGGAACAAAGAAAATCATTAAAGAGATTTACGATATTTTAAAAGAGAGTGAAGAAGAAGTAGATGCAGATTGAATTTGTAAAAGCAAAGCTTTCAGATATTCCTAAAATGCAAGAGCTGGTCCGTCCTGAAGTGGAGAGTGGAATCATTTTAGACAGAAGTGATGATGAGATAGCAACAAATATACGCTCTTATACGCTGGCTTTTTTAGATGGAGAACTCGTTGGTTTCACTGCTTTACATATTCACACATTCTCTCTTGCCGAAATTCGCTCTTTGATTGTAAAGGACGGCTTTCGAGGTAGAAAGATAGGAGAAAAACTCATAAACAAAGTTCTCGATGAAGCAAAATCTCTTGGAGTGCAAAGAGTTCTGAGTTTAACTTACAAACAGTCTTTTTTCGAAAGGCTTGGTTTTGTAGAAATTCCAAAAGAGTCCCTCCCTGAGCATAAAATCTGGGCTGATTGTATCAAATGTAAACACTTTCCAATATGCAACGAAGTATCTCTGATCAAAAACCTATAGTACCGTTCTTATACATTGTACTCTATGTTCTCTATAGCTCACTGGCGAGTATATATCCTTTTTTGCCACCTTTGCTTTCTGTACTTTTTGTTCTTTTCTCACGTGCACTTAAGAGAGAAGATACACTGGCACTCTTTTTAATTGCATTTTGTCTCGTGATCTTTGAAGCAAATTATGGTTACCTTCTTTTTAGTTCACTTATATACTTTTATATTCAATATAAATTTATCATGCCAAAAATTATTCAAAACTTTTCGTGTAACTCCTGTATCAAGATTTCCTATGTGCTCTTTACCTATATGGGATATTTTGCATTTCTTACATTTGTCTCAAATATCTTTCTGCTAGAGGCACCTGAGATAAATTACTATATAGTATACTATATAGTAATTGAATTTTTAATAGTGAGTCTTTTATGAAAGTTAAATTTATTATTTTACTCTTTGCATCTGTTTGGCTTGCTTTAATTGTGCGTGTTTTTTTTCTGGCAGTGGAGTCAAACATCTACTACTCAAAACTCTCCATTAAAAATACAATCAAGCATGAAAAGATTGCTCCTGTGCGTGGTGAGATTGTTGATGTGAAAAACAGACCTATTGCCATCAACAAACTTGGATTTAAAATCCAACTTGCCCCACATTTGCTTACGAAAAAACATAAAAATGAATTTGAAGAAGAGGTGGCACTTCTTACAAAGCTTTTGCCGTCACTTGATAGAAAAAAGATCGTAAAAAACTATAGAAAAAAAGACTCTTTTTATAATCACAACTTTATCGATGTTGTACAGTTTATTCCTTACGAAGAGATGATGCCGATATATTCGATCCTCAATCTGCGTGAGAACATGAAGATAGTACCAGCGCCAAAACGTTACTACCCTTATAAAAATATCGCAGCGCATATGATAGGCTATGTAGCGCGTGCAAACAAAAAAGATATCGATAAAAATCCGGTACTTGAACTCATTGGTTATACGGGAAAAACAGGTATTGAAAATTACTATAATAACTACCTTCAAGGAATTCCCGGAGAACGCGAGATAAAAGTAAATGCCAATAATCAAGAGATAGAAGAGCTTTACTATAAAAGTCCACAGGAAGATACAAAACTGACACTTAATATGGATATAGAGCTGCAAAAATATATATCTGCACTCTTTTTGGGTAAAGTAGGTGCTTTTGTTGTTATGAAAACAGATGGTTCTATATTGGCTGCGGGCAGTTTTCCAAATTATGATTTAAATATCTTTGTTTCAGGGATGAGCTACAAAATGTACAACAAACTTGCTTCAAGTCTGGATCATCCTTTTACAAATAAACTCACACACGGGCTATATCCTCCCGGTTCATCGATTAAACCACTGCTTGGACTGCTTTATATTACGACGAAGTTGAGTGATAAATGGAGTGTTGATTGTCGCTCTAACTTACGAATTGCAAACAGGACATTCCGTTGTTGGAAAGAGAGAGGTCATCACCATACGGACATTGTAAAAGCCATCCGTGAGAGTTGCGATGATTATTTTTATAAAGGAAGTCTTATTCTGGGTAATCAGATGATGAGTGAGGGACTCAAACGGTATGGTTTTGGTAAAAAAACCGGTATAGATATGCCAAATGAGTTTATCGGAGTCGTTCCTTCTCGTCTTTGGAAGCTGAGAAAATACAATCGTTCCTGGAATATCGGAGAGACTGCAAATATGTCAATCGGACAGGGGGACTTTCTTGTCACACCGTTACAAATTGCAAGAGAGACCGCATTGATTGCCACAGGGAAGCTCATTACACCACACTTTGCAAAATATATAGGTGATGAGCCATATAAGATAGAGTATAAAGACATTTTAACTCCTTTGGAAAAAAGAAAACTTCCAGTCATCCGAAAGGCTATGATTCAGGTTTGTAATTCACCACATGGTACAGCGACGCAGTATCTACACTCTAAAGTACGAATTGCAGGAAAAACGGGTACAGCACAGGTAATTGGGATCAAGCAGGATATTGAAAAAAGAAGACTAGAGCATGAACTCTCTTACTATAACCGTTCTCACGCATGGTTTACAAGCTATGGACCTACTAGGAAACCTCAGTATATAGTAACGGTTATGATAGAACATGGTGGGCATGGTGGGCATGCTGCAGGATCTATTGTCTCTGATATATATAACAAGCTCTTAGAGCTTGGATATATTAAGAAAAGGTAGCGTTGTTAAACTGAGTGGGCGATAAAAAGTACCAAAATAGTCAATAAAAAGATACCGCCAGCTTTATTATAGATTTTATTTGCCAAGATAAAGAGCAGGGTGATAGAAGCTGATGCCATAATCAAAATATCATAACTCGCAGCACTTAAATCGATAGTCAATGGATTTATCAATGATGCACCACCAAGGACCATGGAAAAGTTTGCAACGTTTGAACCGATGATATTTCCAATGCTCATCTCTGAATTTCCTTTTTTGACAGCTACAAGTGATACAATGAGTTCAGGAAGTGATGTTCCAAGTGAGATCAAAAACAGACCGATAATCCATTCGCTCACATCAAGTGAACGTGCTATGTTTGTTCCGCTCTCCACGACAAAATTCGCTCCACCTATTGTGAAAATGAAACCAACAAGTAAAAGAAGGATACTTTTTGGCCAGTTGAACTTCTCTTTTGTCAGATCTTCATCTATTTCACTTTCAAGTTCCTCTTTGGAGCTTGAAAAAAGGAAGAAAAGATAGGAGGCCATCATCAGTAGAAATAAAATACCATCAAGTCTGCCTATTTCTCCATCTTGTATCATAATATAGAAAATCACAACAGGTACAATAACCCAGGTACTATCTTTTGAAAAGAGATCTCTATCAGGATTCATAGACTTTGCAATCATAAAAACAACACCCAAAACAAGTGTAATGTTAAATACAACGCTACCGACAACATTGGCAATTGCCATATCGCTTTTTCCGTGATAAGAAGCGACCATAGAGGCTGCCATTTCTGGTAAACTGGTACCAAAGGCTATGAGTGTCGCACCAATAACGAAGTGTGAAATATCAAAGTGCAGAGCAATTCTTTCACTCTCTTTAATGATGAAATCAGCCCCATAAATAAGAGCTGCCATAGATATTAAAAAAACTACATAATCCATCTTTATCCTTCTGTTCTGACAATGAGACTTTGAGGAAGTGAAAAAGCTTTGATGATCTCTTCTTCTTTTTGGCGCATTTCACCATTATCACACTCATGATCGTATCCTAAAATATGCAAAAGCCCATGAATAAAGAGTAGGGTAAACTCATCATCTTCATGGTGTTGAAACTCTTTGGCTTTTTCTTGAACAAAATCATAAGAGATGACAATACTACCAAGTGGAGCCATCTGCATAGCAGCATCATAAGGAAAACTGAGTACATCTGTTGGCTTGTCAATATCTCTGTACTCAGCGTTCATAACTTGTATGGATGCATTATCTGTTATGATAAGTTCAATATCTTTTTCTGTAAGACTTTTTGCAATTTTTTGCAACAATGTCTCTTTTACTTCATAAGAAGTTTGGTTATCTATATCTATCATGGGTGAAATTATAGCAAAGAGAACTTATAAAAGATTTTTTAAAAGAGAGGAAAACGGCACTTAAGCTAGTATATTGATATTTTGTCCAATTCCTGTTTTTTGTGCAGTAACCTGTTGTGATTGCTGATTTGCATTTTCTAAGACTTTGAGTACTTGCTGTGCTTGCACATCCTGTGCTTTTTTCATTACATCAATTTGAATGGTTTGTGCTGTGGATGCATTTGAAGTTGAAGATACTGCCATTACGAACTCCTTTATCTCTACTTCTATCATTGTAGAATGATTTTTATTTGAAAAAGATTAAAAAAAAGAGTTAGATATGCTAAAATCACACTATGAAAGAGAATAGAAGTAAAAAAGCAGTCTGCATTATGAGTGGTGGTATGGATTCTACACTTGCTGCATATATGATGCATGTTCAAGGTTATGAGATAATCGCCGTACATTTTAACTATGACCAAAGAACGCAAAATAAAGAGTTGGCGTGTTTTAACGCAATCAGTAAAAAACTTGATGTAAAAGAGCAGTATATTTTAGATTTGGATTTTTTTAAACAGCTCGGAGCTTCGGCATTGACAGATAAGAGCATTGATGTTCCAACAGGTGGCATAGAAGAGGGGGTACCTGTTACCTATGTGCCTTTTAGAAATGGTATTTTTCTCTCGATGGCTGCAGCTATTGCTGAAAAAGAGAGTGCAGAGGTGATTGCTATCGGTGTTGTTGAAGAAGACAGTAGCGGATATCCTGATTGTAGAGAAGATTATATTACTGCAATGCAAAAGGCAATTAACCTGGGAACCAAGGATGAAACGAATATCGAGATTAGAATGCCTTTGGTACATCTGAAAAAATCACAAATTGTAGCTGAGGCACTCAAGTTGCATGTTCCACTAGAACTTACATGGAGCTGTTATAAAAATGAAGATAAGGCATGTGGTGTCTGCGACAGTTGTAGACTGAGACTCAATGGATTTAAGAAAGCCGGAGTAAAAGATCCAATTGCATACGTCTAAAATCAATTTTAAACAGTATGAGGTAGAGATTATCCATAATCCACGCCTCAAAAACAGTTATATCCGCATCAATCAAGATAATATCATTACGGTAAAAACTCCTTACAAATCACCAAGTTTTACTCTGGCATTGCTTGAAGACAAGAGTAACTGGATAAACAAGCAGATAGCAAAAAACAGATCAAGAGAAAAAATTTCTGTAAACTTAGAAGATGAAGTGCTTCTTTTTGGTGAAGTTTACAGCATAGACAGTGAAGAAGCAGCACAACTAAGGAGAAAACTCCATCGTCTCAAATCACCCACTCAAGAAAAAGTTCTTAAAGTTTACGATACTTTTTATAAAGAGATTGCGCGAGAATACCTCACGCAGAAGCTGCAAAAATATGCACAAATTATGAATCTCTCTTTTGAAGAGCTTAAAATTCGAAAAATGAGAAGACGATGGGGAAGTTGTAGCTCATGCAGAGTTATTACACTCAACAGTGAACTGATGAAGCTTGATAAAGAGCTTATAACCTATGTTGTCATTCATGAACTTGCTCATCTCGTGCATATGAATCACTCAAAAGACTTTCATACTTTCGTTGATACATACCTAACAAACTCCAAAGCAATAAGAAAGCGGCTAAAAGAGAGCAGGGTCCTTATCACCACCCCAACAAACTAACTCAAATTTTGAGAGTAACACAAGGGGTGAGATGTGAATAGAAAAATTTGTAGGACTAACTGGTTAATTCAAAGATTTTTCTGTTTGCAGATTGCCCCTTGTTTTGCTCCCCATAGGGTGCAATACTTTTGCCCATACTCTGCGTTAGATTTTCTCAAGTTAACTACGGTTAGCTTTTTAAAAATCTGTCTTGATTATGCACAAAATTATTGCATCAAAAATTGAGTTAGTTTGTTGGGGCGGTGATAATTAGATAGTCGATATTATATTTGCTTGATGGTGACCACATCATCCATCCATTTGTTCCTACATCTTCCGTAGCTTTAATTTGAGCCTGGATCTCATCTCTTGCATACTCTTTTTTTCTTCTTGTATAATCTTTAAAGTGTTGTAACCAAGGTCTTACACGAGCACTTTTAACTCTGTCTTGAATCGTTTTTACACTGCGAAAAACCACTTCATAAGGATACTCGGAAGGGTACTCAAAATAAAAAGAGCCTTTCGAAAAACCTGAAGGGTAGAGCATAGGCGCAAGATAGTCTGCGCGAGAAGCAAGTGAGCTGACCGTCTGACCTATGCCATTGTCATCTTTTGCCCAGCAGATATTACCGTATGTATCAACAGAGATGAAAACACCATATTTTCGCAGTCTTGATTTTGCTTCATCTAAAAAGCTCTCTATTGCTTTGATACGATTCTTTTGTGTGCTTTTTTGAGAGTAGATAAGTCCTTTTTTGGCAGGAAAACGAATATAATCAAAGTTGATCTCATCATAGCCAACTTTTGCAGCCTCTTCTGCGATAGAGATAGCATAATCATGTGAGCGCTTATCAAAAGGATCTACCCATGCCATATTGTCATGATTACGCCAAATAGTTTGATTTGTATCATTCTTTTTTATAGCATAGTCAGGATTGTTTGAAGCTTGAAGTTCATCTTTAAATGTTACGATACGAGCAATTGTATAGATGTTTCTCTCTTTGAGCATCTTCATAAACTTTTTAATATCTCTGTTTGTTCTGTTTTTATATGCACCATACTCATTTGCCTGTTTGAAACCTGTCCAAAACTGTGTAGAACCATACTCATTCTTAACATCTACAACGATGGCATTCGCTTCTGTCTCTTCAATGAGTTTGAGTATGTTTTTAAGAGTTTTTGAGTTGTTGCTCGCACCCCAGAATGTGAGGTAGAGCGCTTTTACTTTGATAGGCTCAAGTTTTATAATTGTGTTGTTTCTCTCACTTGTAAACGTGTAAGGTCTGTAACCAATGGCTTTGATATGATAGTTTTTTTCATTTGACTCAATTGTGAAACTGCCATTGATATCACTCTTTACATCATGTTTTGAGTCACTAATAAGGGCACCTGCTACAGGAGAGGAGCTGTTTGCATCAAGCAGTATTCCGCTAAATGATGCAAAAAGTGATACTTGTAAAGACAAAAGAAGAAGTAAAACTGTTTTCATAAAATATACCATAAGAAATTTTAAGCGAATAATACTCTCTTTTAACTAATGGTTGTTATCTGATATTTAAAAAATATCCTAAACTTGCATCACTCCACTCTTTTGAGAGTTGAAGATGTTTATTTATTGAGTCATATACCTTTGCAAAGTCATTGTTTTGACTACTGAGCTCAGTAATGACCTCTTTGAGTGCTTTTTTACCTGCCCCTGTAACATCATCAGGAAATCTGGAGAGTTTTACATCAAGAGATTTGAGTTTTTGCAGTGCCTGAATGTTTTGTTCATGAAATTCATAGGTCATATTGGAGTTCATCTCGCTTGCGCACACTTCAATCATTGCTTTATGTTCATCTGAGAGTTTTTTCCACGAGTGTTTGTTAAACGTGAGCTCTAATACCGAACCTGGTTCGTGCCAGCCTGAATAGTAATAAGGGGCTACTTTATAAAATCCCATTTTAATATCAAGTGCCGGACCAACCCACTCAGTTGCATCGATAACCCCACGCTCTAATGAAGTATAGATCTCTCCTGCAGGCAGAAGAATAGGATTTACGCCCATTTTAGCAAAGACTTCACCACCAAGACCGGGAATACGCATTTTCAGTCCTTGCATATCTGCCAAAGAATTGATAGGTTTTCGAAACCATCCACCCATTTGAATGTTTGTATTACCCCCAAGAAAAGGGTAGAGGTTGTACTTTGCATACTGCTCACGCCATAGTTCAAGTCCACCACCATAAAGCATCCATGAGTTGACCTCTTCAGCAGTAAAGCCAAAAGGAATGCCGCTATAAAGTGAGAAGGCAGAGTTTTTCCCTTTCCAGTAATATGGACCTGAGTGAAAAGCATCGATTTGTCCGGAACTTGCCGCATCAAAAACAGCAAGAGCAGGGAGAAGAACATTTTTAGGATAGAGTTTTATTTCAAGTAGGCCACCACTTATATCTTTCACGCGTTTTACAAACTTTTCAACACCGCTGCCCATTATCGGAAAGTGAGCAGGCCAGCTTGTAGCGAGTTTTATAACGGTTTTTTTATTTCTGTTTACATTGACACGTTTTGTTTCTGCTGTGTGCTTTGGATGCTTTGAATAATCAATCGCCTGACGATTATTTTCATTACACCCGCCAAGAGCGAGTGCTGCTGAGGCTGTTGTTGCCGTTGTTAGAAAATCTCTACGATTCATATGATGCCTTTTTAATAAAAATCAAACAAAGATACCTCTGTCTGTTTTGTAAGTGGTTTTGTAAGTATAGATTTATTCGCACCTACAATAAGTGCAAAATGGAAACTATGTTCTCTAAGAAGGTTCTTAATCTCATTTTCACTTTTATATCTGACAATATTTGGATTTTCTCGTAACTCTTGGCTGAGTGATTCCACTGCAGTAAAAGGGATGAGATAGAGAATATTTGCCCAAGTAGCCTGTTTTTGTAAAAATTCGATCTCTTTTTCTATAAGCGTAGTGTTTTTTTCAAATATAAGCACCTTGTCACTTGTTCCAAACTCTTTAATCTCAAAGTTTTTATTTGTAAAGACTGCTTCAAAATGGTCAATTGGAGTAAATTTTCTCAGTCTAAAGTTTATCTTGAGCACTTTAAAAAGATGAAGAAGCTGTTCTAGATAGGGCATAAAAAAAGGAGAGATAAGCTGTCTTTCATAAAATATATTATCATAGATAAAAGAGGTCTCAAAAAGAGTTTGTTCAATGATATTGATAGATTCATTTGGGTTTAGGGGTAGTTTTTTTACATTGGTAAAGAGCTCTTTTGACGTAAGAGCAGGGCTAAAGAGAATGCTTGCCCCATTTTCAAGAGAGCTAAGCATCTTGTAAAGTGTTTGAATGTCACCATGAAGAGCGATGAAGTTTGGTTCAGTGACAACCTGCAAGGCCAGTTTTAAAATAATCTCATTGCACTCATAAACCTCTATCTCTTTATCTATCAGGATAAATCGCAAAATTCTCTCCAGTGCCTCTTGAAGATCTTTTACTTTTATCCAGGCAATTTCACTGTCACTTATCTGTGTCGGTTTGTCAAAAACAACACCATAGGCACCATTTAGCACAGCATCTTCTATCATTGTTTCATCAAAAGCTACAAAAAGATCGCCTCTTTTTACAGATCTTGCATCAAAAACAATATTTTCAAAACTGTTTACAAAAGGGGAGTTTACAAGTTCCCCATGTGTAAGTGCTAAAATATTTTCAAGTCTCATCCAATAGGTGTGCCTGCTTTTTTAGGTTTTTCTGGTCTAATTAAACATAAACCATCTTCATCCTTAGCAGCAAGAAGCATTCCTTCGCTCATCATCCCCATCAATTTTGCAGGTTTGAGGTTTGCTACAACACAAACCTGAGTATTTACAAGGTCTCCAGCAGAGTAAAACTCTTTAATGCCTGCAACGACTTGACGAGGCTTCTCTTCACCTAAATCAACTTGCAGTTTGAGAAGTTTTTTACTTTTTGGCACCTCTTCGGCTTCAACAACTGTTCCCACTTTCAAAGAAGTTTCAAAAAACTGACCGATTTCAATCAGGTTGTCTTCATTTTTTGGACTTTTCTCTTCTTTTTTCTCCTCTTTTGGAGGGTTTGGTTCTGCCTTTGGAGCTTCTGCCATCAAAGGTTCTTCAATACGTGGAAAGAGCGGCGGAACTTTTTTAATATTAAATAATTTGAGAAGTTTTTTATCAATAACAAGCTCTTGATAACTCTCTTGACTTATCTCAAAAGAGAGAGCATCAGCAATAGTTTTAGTAGTTTCTGGCATAACAGGATGCAGCATCACAGCAGCGCGTGCTAATATATTTGCAACAAGCGCAACAGTTGCAAGTGCTTCATCTTCTTGGTTGTTTTTCATTTTTACCCAAGGCTCGTATTCTTGAATAACACCGTTACCAATTGCAAAAAGTCTCCAGAGCTCTTCTAGATATCTATGTGTTTGCAGGTTTTCCATAAAGACATCAAGAGAATCAAGCACTTCATTCATCTTTGCTAGCTCTTTTGCATGATACTTCTCTACATCTTTAGAATCAATCACAAAGTCACTGTATTTTCCACTCATACCGATGATACGATTGAGTAGATTACCAAGGTCATTAGAGAGTTCAGAGTTTATTCTATCTATGAATGCACGCTGAGAGAAATCACCATCCTGTCCAAAAGGAACCTCACGCAGCATAAAATAGCGTAGATTTTCAACACCGTAAGCATCTGCAACTTCTTTAGGTGAAACAACATTTCCTTTTGATTTTGACATCTTTTCACCATCACGTGTCCACCAGCCGTGTGCACCAATGTGCTTTGGAAGTGGCAGATCAAGACTCATCAAAAATGCAGGCCAGTAAATCGCATGAAAACGTAAGATATCTTTTCCTACAAAATGTACATCTGCAGGCCAGTAGTCCATTTGTGCTTCATCTGTACCATATCCAAGTGCTGTAACATAGTTCAGAAGGGCATCAAGCCAAACATACATAACATGCTTGTCATCGCCAATACTTTTTGGCATTTTTACACCCCAGCTAAAAGATGTACGAGTAACAGAAAGGTCTCTCAAACCGCCTTTTACAAAGTTTACTACTTCACTAGCACGTGATTTTGGCATGATAAACTCTGGATTGGCCTCATAATGTTCTAGGAGTCTGTCTTCATATTTTGAAAGTTTAAAAAAGTAACTCTCCTCTTTTACAACACTTGTCGTACGACCACAGTCAGGACAGAACTCTCCATCTACCAGTTGTGTTTCAGGAAAGAAAGTCTCACAGCTCACGCAGTAGTGACCTTCATAAAAATCTTTATAGATGTCACCTTTTGCAACCATTACTTCAAAAGCTTTTTGCACGCCTTTCATATGTGCTTCATCCGTTGTACGGATAAATTTGTCATAGCTGATTCCAAATTCATCCCAAAGATTTTTAAATTTTGCGCTTATCTCATCTGCAAACTCTTGCGTTTGTTTACCTGCTTTTACAGCTGACTCTTCAATCTTTTGACCATGTTCGTCAGTCCCTGTTAAAAAGAAAGTATCTTCGCCTTTTAATCTCTCATATCGTGCCATCGTATCTGCAATGAAAGTAGTGTACGCATGACCGATGTGAGCCTCGCCATTTACATAATAGATAGGTGTAGTAATATATTTACTCAATTTTATTGTCCTGTAAAGTATTTATAGTTGCTATTTTATCCAAATAGACTTAGATTTTTCAATTAATATCAAAAAAATATGCATAGCTTCTCTTAATATAAATAATGTTATAAGTTATATTATAAGAAAAATGGAGTTCAACATGTTAAGCGAAGAAAAAAATAATACTTCTTTAAAAAGAGTTATATCTCTTCCTTTACTCATTTTTTATGGACTTGGGAATATCCTCGGAGCTGGTATTTATGTTGTAATAGGCAAGATAGCCGGAATAAGCGGAATATATATGCCTCTATCTTTTTTAATTGCATGTGTTATTGTACTTTTTACAGCATTTTCTTATGCAGAATTGTCCGCAAGATACCCTGTCAGTGCTGGTGAAGCAGTATATCTGTATGAGGGGTTTGGGATCAAAGAGCTCTCTATTGCAATAGGAATTATAATTGCATTGAGTGGAGTGCTATCATCTGCAACAATCATACATGGTTTTTACGGTTATTTAAGTACCTTTGTAGATATTCCTGAGTTTTTGGTCTCTATCTCTTTAATTTTTCTATTAACTCTTATCGCTACTTGGGGAATAGGCAAGTCCGTAAAAGTTACTGTACTTTTTACATTTTTAGAGATTTTTGGACTCTTTCTTGTTATATATGTTGCTCTTCCTTATCTCTCTTTTGATTTGGAGAACTTTGCAAAGATGATACCTCCTGCAGATTTTATTATTTTAAATAACATTATTTTAGGTGCGTTTTTAGCTTTTTATGCTTTTATCGGATTTGAAGATATGGTTAATATTGCTCAGGAAGTTAAAGATCCGACTTCTACAATGCCTAAGGCCATTATTATTACACTTTTTATTGCTACTATACTTTATTTTGCGATTTCTTTTGTTTCTATATCACTCTTATCACCGGATATACTCTCGTCAACTTCTGCACCATTAGCAGCAGTATATGAAAAAGCCACTTCACAAAAGGCTGTAGTACTTAGCTTTATTGGTATGTTTGCTGTAATTAATGGCGTTTTAGTTCAGATTATAATGGTTTCTCGTATTTTTTACGGTATGAGTGCCAAAGGGTGGATGCCTAAGTTTTTAGGCATTGTGAATCCTAAAACTTCTACTCCGGTTTATGCAACGATTATAACATCGTTGATTATACTTGTTTTGTCACTTTTATTACCACTTATAACATTGGCTCAGTCAACAAGTTTTGTGATTTTTATTGTATTTACTCTCGTTAATATGGCATTGATAAAGATAAAGTTGAAAGCTCCACATCCAAAAGGAATTACAATTTTTCCTATCCGGATACCCATAATAGCTATAATTCTCAATTTATTTATGCTTGGAGTTCAAATACTTTCATTTTAGAACTCAAAGCCGCCTGTATCGCCTTTTGACATACTGTTGTAAACGGCTTTGACATATTCGTCTCGAAGCTCGCAACCTATGTAGAGTTCACAGGCAGAGCAGCTTTTGTGTCCTCTGTTGTGTTGACACTCTTGAACTTTTTTTATCATCTCATCGAGATGCAGTTCAAATCTATCCTTTGGTTCATTATGCATTTTTTGCATAAACCTCTTTGACACGTGCTACTTCACTTTTTGAACCAAAAAAGCATGGAGAAGTATCATGAATATGTGCACAGCATAAGTCTAATACTCTCTCTTTACCATCTATTGCTTCACCACCGGCTTTCTCATAAACAAAAGCAAAAGGAAATACTTCAAAAAGACGACGCAGTTTGCCTTCAGGCTTGTCGCTTGTAGCAGGATAAGAAAAAAGACCGCCACCTTTAAGAAGAATCTGATGCAAATCAGGTACCATACCACCAGAATAGCGTAGTCTGTAGCCTTCCGCAAAAAAACCATCTATCATAGCTTTATGATATTTTGGCCAGTTTTGCTGTGTTCCGCCCGGAGCCATAAGTTTACCTTTTTCATTTAAACGAATCTCTTTAACAAATTCGAACTCTCCAGCTTGAAGCAGGTAAAGTTTTACTTTATTTTCTGCAAAAACCATCTCAACACGAGGACCATAAACAACATAACATGCTGCAACCATTTTATCGGATGAGAATCCACCTTCATAGATTCCAAAGATAGAACCGACACTAAGATTTACATCTACTAAAGAGGAACCATCAAGCGGATCATAAGCGATAAAGTATTTTCCATCACTGTGCAGTAGTTCTTCATGCTCTTTTTCTTCACTTGCTACTGTATGGACAGATGCAATACGTGAGAACTCCTCTTCAATAATCATATCACATTGAATATCAAGCTCAAGTTGTGTCTCTCCTGAAGAGTTTTCTTGCTGTGAATAGCCTATGTCTTTTGTATCGATGGCAATTTTAATTCTTTTTGCACTTTTTTGTATTGCGTCAAATATATCTCTCAAATTTTATCCTTTTTTATACTTCTTTAGCATTGTTTTGAATCCATGTAATAACTTCATTGGCATCATTTAGATCTAAAATATCAACATCTGTTGGTAAATTATATTTTGAAACGTCGATACTGTCATCTATTGCCAAAGCATTCATGTATGGAAAATAATCTTTATCTATGGAGTCTCTAAAAACACTGATACGTGGAAGAGGGAGGTTTTTTAGTCCCTCAACAAGTAAAATATCAAACTTATCGAAGAGCCTTATCATATCTTCAAGTTCAGAATGTCGGTTAGAAAAGTATGTCGTACGGTTTGGAGAAGTAACGATTACCTCTGCACCAGTATCACTGAATTTATAACTGTCTTTTCCCTCGACATCAAAACGGGCTTTATCTTTTGGGTCGTGTTTTATAATCGCAACTTCCAACTTATGCTCATGAATGAGTTTACGTGCTACTTTTAATATCAAAGTAGTTTTACCACTGTTGGATGGCCCTGTAAATGCAACTGCTAATCTTTTACTCAATGTTCAACTTTGCTTTAAATTTTAAGTTATTATACAAAAGAAGAGTTTAATAAGATATAATTTCATCTAAAATTTAAGGTATATAATGAGAACTTTTTTAGCAACTGTACTATTTATTCTACTATTTATTGGATGTGCTCAAAAAAATGCATTTGAAAAATTTCACTTTACTTCAGTAAAAGAGCTGAGTGAAGACAGTATTCAAACGCTTAAAATTAAAAAGGGCACAAAAGTAGAGGGTGTCATCAATGTTATCCATCTTAATAAAGTACTGCCTGAGATGTATAATCAAAACGAGTATTTTTATGTTTATTATTACATAAAAGATAAAAACGATACCGTTACATTCACGCTTAATGGCAAACCATCTCTGTTACAAGAAGAGCTTGAATCAGAGAATGAATTCTCTTATCTAACATCATTTACTGCACCATGGAGCAAGTACTGTCTGCTTGGATTTCAAAAAGAGGGAAATGTGTTAAATCTGAAAATAGAAACGTCTAAGGCAGTAAATGCTACCTTGCAGTTTGTTAAAGATAAATAATCTAGAGACTTCTTAAAATAGAAGAGAGAATAACAATAAGCACCTGCAGTGCTATGATTATAATAAGTGGTGCAAAATCAAGCCCATTCAAATTTGTTGGAATAAACCTTCTGACAAATGCATAGGCAGGATTAGTCACTCTGTATAAAAACTGGACAATAGGATTAAAAGGGTCCGGATTTACAAAGCTTAGCAGTGCAGCAATAATTATAACCCAAATATATACATTAATCAGTGAGATCACAATCCCACCAATTCCTTGAATAATATCTACTATCATTTTATAATCTCCCTTATATAATTTTTAAGATACTTATAGATATCTGCGATATCTGGACCATCTTCTGCATTAGTAAGTAATATACGAAGTGGTGTAACGAAATTTTTACCTGTAAGTCCGGTCTTTTTTGTGATGTGTTCTTTAAAATCATCATATTCCTCAAAATGAGGTGCTTTTATAATTGCTTCTTTCATAATAGCACCCTGCTTACTAAAAGCTTCTGGTACATCTCTTGGTGTGAATATAGGTGCGATTTTCTCTTTGAGCTCACGTGTCGTTCCCGCTTCTTCCAGGTAGATACGAGCAAGCTCACCAATATCTGCATCAGCAAAACCGACATAGCGTGAAAGCTCTGTAGCATCCATGATCTTCATATGTTCTTTGTTTATATGCTTCAACATATCCATATCAAAGCGAGCAGGGAAGTTTGAAATAGTATCAAGCGTGAACCACTTTTTCGCTTCTTCAAGTGTAAATATCTCACGTGGAGGCTTATTGCCTGTTAATATTAAATAATTTAAAATGGCTTCCGGTAGATATCCTTGTTCTAGTAGCTCTTTCACACTAACTGTATCTTCATCTATTATGGCAGGTAGGTGTGCATACTCTATCTCTTTCTCATAGCCAAGCTGATTTCTAATATGTACCTGTTTTGGAGTATTGTTCATATGGTCTTCACTGCGAATAACCATAGAGACATCACTGAGCATATCATCCACTGCACAGGCAAAGTTATATGTAGGTGTTTTATCTTGATTCATAATGATAAAACTGTCAACTGCATCCGGATCAAAACTTATATCACCTTTTATCTTGTCATGAATGACAATAGGCTCATCCGGACGGGCAATTCTTACAGTAAAAGGGGCAGTATTGTCTATTACAAGCTCAGCAGGAAGATTGCGACAAGCATCATCATATCTATATGCCTGTTTTGCTTTCTTTGCCTCTTCACGTTTTTTCTCAAGCCACTCATCAGAACAGAAACATGAGAAAGCTTTTTTTTCATGAAGAAGCTGCAGAGCCATAGCAGAGTGAAAACGAAAATTTTGGCTTTGGTATATTACCTGTGAATACTCAATACCAAAAAGTCCAAGAAGATCTAAAATTTCCTGATCTTTTCCTTCGATATTACTCTTTTTATCAGTATCTTCAATACGGATAACTAAATCTTCTTGACGTTGTTTTGCAATAAGGTAGTTAAATAGGGCAACACGTAAGTCACCAATGTGCATATCAGCAGTAGGACTGGATGCAAATCTAAGCATAAAAATTCCTAAATATTTTTTTGTGATTTTAGCGTATTTTTGATTAATCTAAAGTGTTTGTTTGGATTGTTTTTTAAGAAAAAGTGGTGACCCCTAGGAGACTCGAACTCCTGTAACATGGATGAAAACCATGGATCCTAACCGCTAGACGAAGGGGCCACTTTTATGTGAAAGCTCAACAGTTTTGTTGAGCCGAAATTATATAGATTTTACTCTTAAATAAAGCTAAAATCTATATAAAAATGTGATTATTCGTAAAAACTACGAAGTGCTCTGATGATTACAGCATTTTTAGAGATACTTTCAGCTTTTGCATTGTCGTTTACAGTTTCGTAAAGGTCCAATGGTAAAGAGATAGAGAAAGTTTTTGTCTCTACTTTTTTCTTTTTAGCAATCATTGAAACAACATTATTTAAAAGTTCAATGATTTTCTTTGTGTCGATAGGTTTTTGGATGAAGCTGTTTACACCAACTTCGATTGATTCAGAAATTTTCTCCATATCGTTACTTGCTGAAATTACAATAATAATCTGTGCAGGATTGATCTCACGAATTTTACGTGCTAATTCGATACCATCCATACCGCTCATGATAATATCAACAAAAACAACATCAGGTTTTTTCTCTTCATATATTTTTAAAGCAGTTTCACCGTCAAAGCATGAATCTACATCTGAAAAGAAGTTTTTAAATGTAGAGCTTAAAAGTTCATTTGTCACTTTTTCATCTTCTACAACCATTGCTGTAAGTTTTTTCGTTTGTTCAGTAAGCTGGATTAAATCTACATTGCTACTCATTGTGTTATCCTCTTATTTTAATTTGTGAAATTATACATTATTAATAGTAAATAACGATAACAAAATGAAACAATGATTTATTTTGTTTTAAATTTTTCTAACCATTCTGTATCAGCTTCTCTGTTTTCCTCTTTTTGATTCAATAGAGAGTCTATTATATTTATAAGCGTCTCTTCATCCATGAACTCCAATAAGTTTGGATTTATTGAGGTAGGGCGTACACCATTATAACTGTTAAGAAGGTCTTGGATATCTTTAATTAATTGCTGCTTTCTTTCCATATTGATTTATTCCTTATTCTAAAGTATAGGGTAAGATACATTAAGAGTGGATACGCTTTTTCGTATAGTACATTCATGTTATAAATTCTTATTGGTTAACATAATGTAAATTCTCTTGAAAAAATTATCTTGCTCCTCTGCCAATAATAATAAGTTGCGGACTCCATTTAGTTCTTATATATTTAGAGAGCTCTTTTTGATTACTATTGTTTTGTTTGTGAGTATTTTCAAGAACTTTTATAATTTGATTTACAGGCATAGGATAAGCCGAGTTTTGTATTGATAGCATTAATCTACTGCATATTTTACAATATGCCTCTAGCAAAGCAATAGCACTGTAAGACGCTAACCATCTGCTTCTTGCTGCCATGTTGGGTTTACAAGCTCTCTGTGTTGCCACAAAGACTGGTGGTCTCTTACACCACCGTTTCACCTTTACTACTTTTTTCCTGAAAAGTCAGAGAAAAAGCAGAAGTCTCGTTTCTGTTGCACTTTCCCTCGTATTGCTACGGCCATTCGTTAAATGGAACATTGTCTTACGGCAGCTCGGACTTTCCTCTTGAGAAGTTACCCTCAAGTCACTATCTCCTATACCTAAATGAAATTATACAGAATAAATCATTTAATTAAAAACAGAATACAGAACAGTCGTTCATATAGAGAAATAAGAAAAAGAACAACTGTTCATTTTTGCTTAAGAAAGTATTAACAAGTGTTCATATATAATATTCTGCAAATTAACAAATGTTCATACAAAAAGGAGCGAGAAATGCCACAAAATAGGGAACAAGGAAAGGGTAATAAGACAAAAGAGAAGATCTTGAAAGTAGCAACTACCCTCTTTTCGCAGCTAGGCTATCGAGGTGCAAGTGTAAGAAAGATAGCAAAGGAAGTTGGTATAAGAGAGAGTGCTTTATATAACCATTTCACAAATAAAGAGGAGATATTTTTAGAGGTAGCAAAAGGGATTTTTTCTTCGCCCTTCTCTCTTTCATCGCAAGAGATTACAGAATTGGCTCTTCGTGGAAAGCCTTTTTTACAAAAATTTACAATGCAGTATAAGATGCTTACTTTTGATAAGAGTAACGAGAACATGTTTCGCTTACTAATGATAGAGCTTATGCAAAACAGAGAGCTTAGAGAGCAGTTTATGAGTGAATTTCATGATAAAAACATAAAAGTTCTTTCTGAAGGCTTTTTTACAATGATGCAAAACGGTCTTATTCGTTCTGGTGATCCGATGTTGAGCTCATATGAGTTTATTAGCACCCTATTCTACATTAGATTACAAGTTACACTGCTGCGGTTTGATTCACAGTCAACAAATGCTTTGTCTACACAGTTTGAAAAGCATGTGGATTTCTTCTGGGAAAGTATAAAAGTATAGATATTATTTAATATTAACTATGTTTTAAAAAAGAGGGTGGCTATTAGTTTTTTAGCCACCCTTTTTCTTTTATTTAAAGCAAAAAAATAAAGATTAATCCATTGCTTTGAGAGCATATGCTTTACCAAGTGCATAAGCTTTTTTATTTGCTTCATGAACTTTTGCTGGAACCTTTGAAAGCATTGTCTCAACTAAAGATTGTTCAGGAAGAACACCAGTCATTGTGTTTGTAATTGCAAGAGCAACAACAGATTGAGTAATAACATTACCAACCTCTTCTTTTGCAATAGTAATAATTGGAATCTCATGGATAGTCCATTTTTTTCTATCTTCATCAGTTGGATGAACAAGATTTGGATCAACTACGATGATTCCACCTAGTTTTACACCATTTTTAAATTGTTGATATGAAACATCAGCAACTGAAAGCATAAAGTCAATTTCACCTTCATTTGCATATGGGTAACGAATCTCATCATCATCAAGAGTGATATCAACAACTGTTGCACCACCACGAACTTGAGAAGTATAAGTAGCAGTTTTTAGACCAAAGCCACCATTTTTAATCTTACAAGCAGCCATAATCTCACCAGCGAGTAGAACACCCTGTCCACCAACACCAGTAAATCTTAAAGTATGTCTCATTTATAACTCCTTACTTATATTTTTTTCTCAAAGTCATCTTGAGAAATTTTAGCACGTTGTCCCTGTGCAGCTTTTTGAATTTCAGCATACATTTCACAGTACTCTTCTTGTTCAACTTCTCTTAGTACACCAGTTGGGAAAATATTAAGTCTCTCTTCTTCAGAAAGTGCTTCCCATTTTTTAAGAGGTAAAGTAATATTGTCAATCCACGCAAGGTTTTCCATTGCATTAGCCATTTTGTTTTTACGACCAAGGTTGATATGGCAGTTAGAGAAAATATCTAAGAACGAGAAACCTTTGTGAGAAAAGCCTTTAACAAGGATTTTTTCAAGTTTTTTAGGATCTGTCATAGACTCACGAGCAACAAAAGATGCTCCAGCACCGATAGCAAGTTGACAAGCATCAAAAGTTGGGTCAATATTACCGTTCTTTTGAGAAACTGTCCACATACCACGTGGTGTAGTAGGAGAAGTTTGTGAGTTTGTAAGACCATAGATGAAGTTATTGATTAAAATAAAGTTTAAATCAATATTTCTTCTACAACCGTGAATAGTGTGGTTACCACCGATAGCAAGACCATCACCGTCACCTGCAACAACAATTACATGTGCATGTGGTTTTGCAAGTTTGATACCAGTCGCATATGCAACTGTACGACCGTGTGTAGTATGAACAGTGTTACAGTCAATATATGAAGAAAAACGTCCTGAACATCCAATACCAGATACGATACAAACATCTTTCATATCCCATCCCATCTTCTCAATAGCACGGATAGTAGCTTTTAAGATAACTCCATCACCACAACCCCAACACCAAAGTGTCGGCATTTTGTTTACACGTAAATACTTATCATAATTAAATGCCATTACATCATCTCCTTAACTTTTGCTACCATTTCAGCAGGTGCGATTGGGCGACCATTTGCTTTTAATAGCGTTGTAAAATCGTTACGTTTAATTACACGCTCAATCTCTTTTGAGTATTGACCCATATTAAGCTCAGTAACCATAATTCTGTTTTCAAATTTTTTTCCAAGCTCTTCTAATCTTTTAATTGGGCTTGGCCATAACATAATTGGTCTAAATAGACCCGCTTTAATACCTTCACTTCTTAGCTTTTTAACAGCTTCGTAAGCACCAAGTGCAATTGAACCGTATGCAATAATACATACATCTGCATCATCTAAATCAATCTCTTCATAATCTGGAAGATCATCAAGTCCACCATTTTCTAAGTGAACAGTATTGATTTTACCAACTAAACGCTCGATGTTGAATTCACACTGCTCTGCATCTTCAGTTGGGAAACCTTCATCACCATGGTGAAGACCAGTAATATGATACTTGTAACCTTCAAACATTGGGTTAAGTACTGCTGGTTTGTTCATCTCAGCTCTGTATGGTTTATAGTCTGATGGATCTCCATGAAATTTTTCACGATCTACGATAGATGCTTCTATCTCTTCGATATCTGGAAGATCTGCTTTACCATGCATATGGCCGATAGTTTCATCTAAAAGCATGAAAACTGGAGTCATATACTTTTCAGCCAAGTTAAATGCACGTACAGTTTGCGTATAACACTCAGTTAGAGAACCTGCACATAAAGTAATCGAAGCATAGTCACCATGAGTTGGATACTGAGCTTGACCGATATCTGCCTGAGATACACGAGTTGGAAGACCAGTTGAAGGACCACCACGCATAACATTGATAATTACCAATGGAATTTCAGCGATGAACCCAAGTCCGATTTGTTCTGCTTTTAGTGAGATACCAGGACCTGATGTTGCAGTATAAGACTTTACACCTGTCATTGAAGCACCAAGTGCAGCTGAAATACCAGCAATTTCATCTTCCATTTGAATACAAACACCACCTACTTTTGGTAGAAGGTCTGAAGACTCGTGCATTACTTCTGAAGATGGAGTAATTGGATACCCACCAAAGAATCTCGCCCCTGCTTCTACTGCAGCTTTTGCAGCTAATTCATTACCTGTTGAGATTACTTCTCTCATTATTTAGCTCCTTTTTGTTTCAGCGACATATAGTTGTTTGCAATAATTGCAGCTTGACGCTCTTTTGCTTCATCAGTTAATTTTGCAAAGCTTTTTCCAGCTGCTTTTAGCTCTTTTCTATCTGCAACATAGATAGCAAAGTCTGGACATGTAAGCTCACACTCGTTACAACCGATACATGCATCTGGATAATCGATAGAGATCATCGCACCAAGAGTTGATGTTGGATCGTAAATCATTCCAAGTACACCTGAAGGACATACTGATACACAGATATCACATGCTTTACAGTTGTTTGTGTTCACCCATACAGGTTGATCACCTGGGTTTTCAGTTTTAAAAGTTCCCATTTATTCTCCTATTTTTAAGATGTAAATTTAAAATTTACATACTACTCTTTATTTTTAAAGAGTATCTTAGTTTCTATAATTCTATTCTAAAATGTGCTATTAACGCCTCATAAAATAACAAGAATGTTACTTTATGAGGCTCACACAAGCTAAAAAACTATTTTTTAGCCAGAACTTCCGCTACAGCTTTACCGATTTCAGCAGGTGAAACTACAACTTTAACACCTGCAGCTTCTAATGCTTCCATTTTCTCTTTGGCTGTACCAGCGCTTCCAGAAATGATTGCTCCAGCGTGACCCATACGTTTCCCTTTTGGTGCAGTTTGACCTGCAATGAAAGCAACAACAGGTTTAGTGATCTGCTCTTTAATCAATTTTGCCGCTTGAATCTCAAGATCCCCACCGATTTCACCAATCATTACGATTGCCTCAGTCTCTGGATCTGCTTCAAACATTGGTAAGATTTGCTTGTATGAAAGACCGATAATCGGGTCTCCACCAATACCAACAGCAGTAGTAATTCCATAACCCTCTTTTACAACTTGGTTTGCACCTTCATAAGTAAGTGTACCAGATTTAGAGATAAGACCAACATTACCTTTTTTGAAAATCATACCAGGCATAATTCCGATTTTACACTCTTCTGCAGTGATGATACCAGGACAGTTTGGCCCAATTGTTTTCATATTATGTTTTGTAGCATACTGTTTTGCATACATCATATCACGTACAGGAGCACCTTCCGTGATGATTACTGCAAGCTCGATTCCAGCATCTGCAGCTTCCATTACAGCATCCGCAACGAATGCAGGTGGAACGAAAATCATAGAAACAGTTGCACCAGTTGTATCAACAGCTTCTTTAACAGTATTGAAAACCGGCTTACCTAAGTGTTCTTGACCACCCTTATTTGGTGTAACACCACCAACGATATTTGTACCATAATCAAGACATTGCTCAGCGTGGAAAGAACCCTCTTTACCTGTAAAGCCTTGAACGATTACTTTTGTATCTTTATTTACTAAAATAGACATCTCTTATAACTCTCCTTTCGCTGCAGCTACTGCTTTTGCAGCACCATCTGCTAAATCTGTTGCAGGAATAACATTTTTAATATTTGCATTTTTAAGAATCTCTGCTGCCTCTGGTGCATTTGTACCATCAAGACGAACGATAACAGGAACATGAACATCTACAAGTTTTGTAGCTTCTAAAATTCCGTTAGCGATACGATCACAACGAACGATTCCACCAAAGATATTTACAAAGATAGCTTTTACATTTGGATTCTTAAGAATAATCTCAAAACCTTTTGCAACAGTCTCTGCATTTGCACTTCCACCAACATCAAGGAAGTTTGCAGGTGTACCACCCATGTAGTTAATTGTATCCATAGTACCCATTGCAAGCCCTGCACCATTTACCATACAACCGATTTCACCATCAAGTGCAATGTATGAAAGACCATATTTACCAGCTTCTCGCTCATCTGGATCTTCTTCACTTAAGTCTCTCATCGCTTCGATATCCGGGTGACGTCCAAGAGCTGAATCATCAAATCCCATTTTACCGTCAAGTGCGATAAATTCACCCTCACCTGTTCTGATAAGTGGATTGATTTCAATCATCTCTGCATCATTTTCCATATATAGTGTATAAAGTTTTTTAGCAAAGTCAATCATATTCTTTTGTTGTACTTTGTCTGTGATTCCAAGACCAAATACTAATTCGCGACCATGGAAACCTTGAAAACCAATTGACGGATCCACTTGAACTTTGATAATTTTCTCTGGAGTCTTCTCAGCAACAGTCTCAATATCCATACCACCCTCTGTAGAAGCCATGATAATTGGCATCTCAGCAGCACGGTCAAGAACAACTGAAAGATAAAGCTCATCTTGGATGTCCGCACCATCTTCAATGTAAACTTTTTGTACAAGTTTACCTTCTGGTCCTGTTTGGTGTGTGATAAGTGTCATTCCAAGAATCTCATCTGCAAGCTCTCTTACTTCATCTAAAGATTTAGCAAGCTTAACACCACCACCAAGTCCACGACCACCTGCGTGAATCTGTGCTTTAACAACCCAAATAGGACCACCTAACTCTTTTGCGTTCTCTACAGCTTCTTCAACTGTATGAGCAATTTTACCCTTTGGTGTAGGCACACCATACTTAGCAAAAATCTGTTTTGCCTGATACTCATGTATATTCATCTATTCTCCTTATTTTAAGTTGGGTGGTTACGCTTTTGGCGCAATCATCTCTTCTGGTTTAACATACTCATCAAACTGCTCAGCAGTTAAAAGACCAAGCTCAATAGCCGTCTCTTTGAGTGTTGAGTTGTTTGCATGTGCTGTTTTTGCAATTTTTGCAGCATTTTCATATCCAATGTATGGATTCAATGCAGTTACAAGCATTAATGAATTATGTAAGAAATAATCAATTTTTTCTTCAACCGGCTTAATACCAACTGCAGCATGATCATTAAATGAAACAATCGAATCACTTAACAGTCTTACTGATTGTAAAAAGTTATATGCGATAACCGGTTTAAATACATTTAGTTCGAAGTTACCCTGTGATGCTGCAAAACCGATAGTCGCATCATTTCCCATAACTTGACATGCAACCATAGTTACAGCTTCAGATTGTGTAGGGTTTACTTTTCCTGGCATAATTGAAGAACCCGGCTCATTTGCAGGAATCTCAATCTCCCCTATTCCACAACGTGGACCTGATGCCAACCATCTTACATCATTAGCTATTTTCATCATATCTGCTGCAAGTGCTTTGAGTGCTCCGTGAGCATATACAAGAGCATCATGAGAAGTGAGTGCGTGAAATTTATTTGGAGCAGTGATAAAATCATGTCCTGTGAGTTCACTCAATTTTTTCGCAACTCTTTCGCCAAGTTCTGGGTGAGCATTAAGTCCTGTTCCAACAGCTGTACCACCAAGAGCAAGCTCACGCACAGCCTCAAGTGAATCTTTTGCCATCTTCTCAGATTTGTTTAGCATTTCAACCCAACCAGAAATTTCTTGACCAAGTGTAAGAGGTGTTGCATCTTGAAGGTGCGTACGACCAATCTTTACAATGTGTGCGAACTCTTCACTTTTTGCTTGTAGTGTAGCTTTAAGTTTTGCGATTGCAGGAAGAAGTTGTTCTTCAACAGCAATAACAGCTGCAACATGAAGTGCAGTCGGGTATGTGTCATTTGAAGATTGGGATTTGTTTACATCATCATTAGGGTGAACAAGTTTCTCTTTTCTAAAGTCACCACCAAGAATCTCAGTAGCACGGTTTGCAAGAACTTCATTGTTGTTCATATTTGACTGTGTACCTGAACCTGTCTGCCAAACAACAAGTGGGTAGTTGCCGTCAAGTTTGCCAGCTAACATATCATCAGCAGCTTGTGCAATGGCATCTGCTTTTGCAGCATCAAGTTTTCCAAGGTCTTTGTTTACAAGTGCTACTGCTTTTTTTAGGTAAGAAAATGCGCGAGTAATCTCATATGGCATTTTTTCTTCACCGATTTTGAAGTTTTGGATACTTCTTTGCGTTTGCGCAGCCCAGTAAACATCAACAGGAACTTCAATCTCTCCCATAGTATCTTTTTCTATACGAGTTTTCATCAATTACTTTCCTTCAAAAAAATTGTTTTTGTTTAATGTATCAATCAATGTTTGAACAGATCCACATGATTGTGCGAACATTGCTTTTTCTTTTTCATCTAGTGTTACTTCGATGATCTTCTCTGCCCCTTTTGCTCCAAGCATAACCGGAACACCAGAAACAACATCATTGTAACCGTACTCACCTTCTAAACAAACAGCACACGGATGAATCTGTTTTGTATCTTTTAAAATCGCATCTACCATAATTGCAGTTGATTTTGCCGGTGCATAATATGCTGAACCAGTTTTTAGATATCCTACAATCTCAGCACCACCATGACGTGTTCTATCCACTATTTCATCGATTTCATCTTGCGTGAGAACGTCTGAAAGTGGAACACCTGCAACCGTAGAATATCTTGGAAGTGGAACCATGTCATCACCATGACCACCCATAACAGAAGCACGAATTTGACCTCCACCATATCCAAGTTTTTCCTGGATAAATGCAGCCATACGTGAGCTGTCTAATATACCAGCCATTCCAATTACACGACTTCTGTCAAATCCACTCTCTTTTAGCGCTACATATGTCATGGCATCAAGAGGATTTGAAACCATAATTACAATTGCATTTGGAGAATATTTTGCGATTCCTTGAATAACCTCTTTTGTGATTTTTGCATTAATCATTAAAAGATCGTCTCTACTCATACCTGGAAGTCTTGGGCTTCCTGCAGTGACCACAACAACATCACAGTCAACAAGATCACTCATCTCTTCTGCTACACTTACAACAGTATGGCTTCTTACAGCTGATGCAGCCTGACTCATATCAAGTGCTTTTCCTTTTGCTACATCTATTTTGTTATCACGAAGAATAATTTCATGACAAGATCCGAGCATCGCAAGAGAGTAAGCTACTGTTGCACCAACATTACCAGCACCTACTATCCCTACTCTTTTTCCTTGACTCATACACACTCCTTCATATTAAATACTATGATACCTATTTTAGATACACTTAAACAGTATGTGCGAACACATAACACTTAAGTATACTAAGCATCATTTTAAGGTGAGAATACATTTCACCTTTTATATAGTTTACTATATAGTAATCCATATAGAAAGTGAGGCTATGCACCTAAAAAAGGTACATAGGTATTAAAGACTATATAGTGTCAATAATAGCGTTTAGTGTTGCAGATGGACGCATAGCTTTTTCAGCTTTTGCATCATCTGGATGGAAATATCCACCAATATCTTGAGGTTTACCTTCTGCTGCTAAAAGTTCAGAGATGATTTTCTCTTCATTTTTAATAAGTTCTTCTGCAACTGGAGTGAATTTTTCAGAAAGTGCACTGTCTGCAGTTTGTGTACTAAGAGCTTCAGCCCAGTAACGTGCTACCCAGTAATGCGACGCTTTATTATCAGCTTCACCACATTTTCTACTTGGAGCTTTATCGTTATCTAGGTAACCTTCATTTGCTTTATCAAGACCTTCTGTTAATGCACCAATTTTAGAATCTTCAGTTTTTTGATAGATCATTCTCAGTGACTCAGCAAGTGCCAAGAATTCACCAAGTGAATCCCATCTAAGGTGACCACACTCTAAGAATTGATCAACGTGTTTTGGAGCAGAACCGCCGGCACCAGTTTCAAAAAGACCACCACCAGCTAAAAGTGGAACGATTGAAAGCATTTTTGCAGATGTTCCAAGCTCTAAGATTGGGTACATATCAGTTAGGTGATCACGAAGCACGTTACCAGTTACAGAGATAGTGTCTTTACCAGCTCTGACTCTCTCATTAGTATATCTTGTAGCAGATGCAACATCCATGATTTTAATATCAAGACCTGTTGTATCATGATCTTTAAGGTATTTGTTTACTTTTTTAATCATCTCAGCATCGTGTGCACGATTTTCATCTAACCAGAAAACAGCAGGATTACCTGTAAGTTTTGCACGCTCTACTGCTAAACGAACCCAGTCTTTGATTGGGATATCTTTAGCGCGGCTCATTCTCCAGATATCACCTTTTTCACACTCAAAACTCATAAGTACTGTACCGTCTTCAGCAGTAACAGTTACAGTTCCAGCTTCAGCAAGTTCAAAAGTCGTTGGGTGAGAACCATATTCTTCAGCTTTTTGAGCCATAAGACCAACGTTTGAAACGTTACCCATAGTAGTTACATCAAATTGACCGTTTTTAACACAATCAGCCACCATCTCCTGGTGGAACATTCCATAAGTTGAGTCTGGAATAACAGCAACACACTCATCAGCAGCACCAGTTCTATCCCACTGCTTACCACCCTCACGTACAACAACTGGCATTGAAGCATCAATGATAACATCATTTGAAGCGTTAAAGTTTGTTGTACCTTTGTCAGAATCAACCATAGCAATTCTTGGTGCATCAGCATCAACTACTGCTTGGAAAGCTGCTTTGATTTCAGCTTCTTTAGCATGACCAGCGATTTTTTTCTCTAAATCACTCATACCAAGGTTTGGATTTACACCTAACTCAGCAAACAGATCTGCATATTTGTCAAATACTTCTTTGAAAAACACTTCAAATGCATGACCGAACATAATAGGGTCAGAAATTTTCATCATCGTAGCTTTAAGGTGGATCGACCAAATAACACCTTTTTCTTTCGCTTCATCAATAGTTTTTTGAATAAAACTTCTTAATTTGCTTGCAGACATAAATGTACCATCAAGAATTTCGCCTTCAAGTGCATCGATAGTTTTTAATTCTTTACCATTTAAAGCGATTGTAACTTTTTGTGCTTTATCCATAGTAACTGATTTTTCATTACCATAAAAATCACCATCACCAGCCATGTGAGCCACATATGCTTTTGAGTTTTCAGCAAAAGGCTTTAATCTGTGTGGATGATTCTGTGCGTATTTTTTAACAGCATGTGCAGCACGTCTGTCTGAGTTACCTTCACGAAGTACTGGATTAACTGCAGAACCCAAACACACACTATATTTAGCTTGAATCTCTTTTTCTGCATCATTTGCCGGATTCTCAGGATAATTTGGAATATCATAACCTTGAGATTGAAGTTCAGCAATACAGTCTTTTAATTGACCAACAGAAGCTGAAATGTTCGGAAGCTTAATAATGTTAGCTTCAGGTTTTAAAACCAACTCACCTAACTTAGATAATTCATCTTCAGCTAAGCCCATTGCACCTAAAACTCTACCTGCTAGTGAGATATCACTAGTAACTACTTCTACACCTGCTTCTTTAGTAAAAGCGTTTACAATTGGTAAAAGTGAATACGTTGCCAAAGCCGGAGCTTCATCAATTTTTGACCAAATAATTTTTGACATTGTGTGTCCTCGTGAATAATATTTTTTTCATGATACTTTCAAGTTCATGAAATTTACAAAATTAATCATAACACTAAGATAGGTAATATTTGCTAAGCTTGTCAAAAGATTGGCTTATATTTATTATATGTTTCATTTTGTAGCATGCTTTATATTGCGCAAATGTGTAGAATAGTTACATGTGAAATCATGTGTTCCGTTTTTGGACTTCATAAAATAGAGATAATTTGTTTTTGCCGGAAAGATTGCTGCCATTACAGCCTCTTGTGAGACGTTACATATTGCAACAGTAGGAAGACCACTATATATATAGGTATTATAGATTGATTTATCTTGCTTGATTCTTTTTGATGTAACTTTTGTGTGAGAATATTTCCCATAATTAAGTGTACCGTCCATCTGTAATTTCATACCATTTTTAAGTCGGTTATAGATAACAGAGCTAACAAGTGGCATCTCTTTGTTGTTTGCCGACTCTTTTTGAATAATAGAAGCGATAACAATATATCGAAACCATTTTTTTTCATTATAAGAACCAAAAATTTTTATCGATATTGCCTTCATTTTTTTAAGTGATATTTTCAATAAAAGTGAGATCAACTCTTTTTCTGAGATGCCGACAGGTATTTTATAGGTATTGGGAACAAACACCCCTTCTTTTACAGGGGATTGTTTTTCGAACTCTTCTTGAAGCTTTACTCTATCTAAACCTAAGTTTTTAGCTAATTGATCTAAAAAGACATATGTCGTCTCTCCTGGTATAATTGTAATATCATGCAGTGCCGCTTTTGCAGTGGTGAGTTTATATAAAAAATCAGCTTTGGTATTGAGCTCTTTTGTCATATTTATCCAGCCGCTTTGGGGACTTCCGACAAATCGTAAAATAAATGCATCAAGTTTACAAACATCGTAATTTTTATCTTGTAATTGTGATATAATTTGATTTATCGAACCCTTGGGAATATAGAGTACTTTAGGGGTTTTAATAGGTTGAACTAGGTAGTATATGAAAGATAAAAGAGTTATTAGTATAATTTCAACAACATATGTCACAATTGTTAGTTTTTTATCTTTCATTTTCCTATCACTTATTGCAGCTTTTATAATTCTTCAACACGGATTATATCTAGATAATGTTTCTTTTTCCAACATTACAATAAAAAACATCTATATCAAATGGAATGAAAAACTCAATATATCCATTGAAGAGCTTGATATTCAGAAGTCTAAAAACTCAAACAGTAGAGTTGGTATGAAAGATATCAGCAAATACCTGAAGTTAACCTCTCGCTTTTTTCTTCTGACTGAGTCTGTTGTTATTGAAAAATTTCAATATGCTGATTTAAAACTCTCTTTGAAACACAATAATAAGGAAAAGGGGTTTCTTATCGCAAACTCCCCTTCTTTGCATTTTGATTCACACTTTAAATTTCACAAACACTATCTGCTTTTTACCATTGATAAGTTCTCAGCACTTGATAACAAAGTCTCTATGCATGGAGATCTGATTTTAGATACTGAAGCAAAGAAAATCTTCTCTAAACTGCATCTACTAATGAATAATGATGCAGATTTAACACTCTATGCAGTCGCTGATAAAAAACGACTGGACTATACCATTCAATCACATAAGGATATTGAACATATTAAAGAGATAGTCTCGTTGTTTCCTCTTCCAAAAGAGGTAAAATTTTGGGCAATAGATGCAATAGCTGCACCAAGTTTGACTATTCATAAATTTAAAGGCTTTCTAGAGTACAATGACCTTCCTGCAGCATACAAGCATATATATGTTAAAGCAACAGCAAATAAATTAAACTATACCTACAATACAAAACTTGATGCTGTTCATACACAAAGAACAGAGTTGGAGTTTGTAAACGGTACACTTTTTATTCGACCAAAAGAAGCCTATTCTTATGGCATGTATCTTCATAAAAGCTGGCTAAAAATCGACTTTACCAAGCCACAGGAGCTACTGACACTACATCTTCTCTTTGATGGTATGCTCAACAAAGATATGCTTTATATCTTAAGTAGTTATGGTATTGATCTGCCATTTTTACAGCATAGCGGCAAAGTGCAGACAGACTTGACAATAGCTGTCAATCTTAGAACGATAAAAGTCGATGCACAAGGTAGTTTCTTTACCAAAAAAGCAAATTTTGATTACTTAGGGATCAATATTGACATATCTGACACATTTATAAAACTCAATAACTACGATATAGATATAACAAGTATGAAAGCCCACTACAGAGAGATTGCAGATGCAGATGTTACTGTTCGATACAATGCAAAAAAAGCACTCGGTGATATTAATTTCAAATTCACAAAAATTGCTTTGGATAAAAATCAACATCTTGATACAAAACAAAAGCCTCTGTATGCAACCTATAAAATCGCACCTACTGGAGATAAGATAGTTGTAGAAAAGTCCCAATGGTATATCAATGGACTGCATATGACACTAGATCCTCTAGAGCTTCCATTTGATTTAAATACACTGCAGTTGACAATTCCAACCTCTTACTTTACCATAGAAGATATTTCAGATGGTTTCATAACAGGAGAGGCAAACCTCAAAAGAGTCCAGGCAGATTTAAAAGTTGACCTGCTTAAACTAAAATATCAAGGTATTAAACTTAGTCAGTCAAACACGGAATTGAATCTACATTATGATAAGCACCTCTATCTCACTTCACACAATGACATCTTTTTAAGTGTAAATGGTTCTCAATACAAGATTAAAAATTTAGCCTTGCAGATGAATAAAAAAAATATTATGCTCAATCATGCTGTTTTAGATATTGGGAAATACATTAAAACTGATCTCAGTGCAGATTTCGATATAAAAAAGAAACAAGCTACTGTCAAGCTTGACAATTTCATCCTTATAAATCCAAAAAACAAAAAGATTTTATACTATACAAATAAAGCAACACTTGCTTTAGATATTAAAAAAGAAAAAGAAAAAATAAAAATAACCTCTAAGGAGTTAAATGCAGACTTTCTTCTTAAAAAAGACAGATGGGTACTCAACCTAAACTCTATTGATATCATTGCAAAAAATTCACAATTTTTGAAAAAGTACAACATTACAAATGGTAAAATCAGTTTTTACAAACAAAATGAAGACAAATATACAAAGTTTAAAGGAACAATTAACTACCCATACAAACTGCTAACCAATAAAGAAAAAGCTATCAGTAGCTACAAGATAGAAGGCTATCTTACAAAAAAACAAAATCTTTACTTGAAAATAAACAAGAGTGTCAATATTAAAATTTCTAACACCATCAAAATAAATATGAACAACAGTGGTATCAATATAGAGGAGTTACTTAAATTTATTGCATTAATTACTGAGCAAAATAAAACAAAACAGTTGCAAAAACCTTTGGATGTCTTTTTTGAGGCAGAAAACTCTTATTTATATGTTGGCAATAACAGATATGTTATCTCAGACAGAATGAACCTGCAATATTATCAGGGTATATTGACAGCTCAACTGATTCATGCAAATGGAAAAGCCGGATTTAAACTTGATGGAGAAAAGTTTCATCTTTATGGAAATAATTTTAATGATAAGTTTATGGAAAAGCTCCTTTCTCTCTCCAAGTTTAAAGGTGGTAGTCTGGATTTCTCTATGAGTGGAACATTTAATGATTATATAGGGACTTTCTATATAAATAACACTACAATTCAGGACTATGTTATTCTCAATAATATACTAGCCTTCATTAACACAGTACCATCCTTGGCGACCTTCTCCCTTCCGGGATACAGTAAAAAAGGACTTCATATTGACAACGCTTATATGAAGTTCCACTCAAAAAATCATATTTTTGATATATCAGATATCTATATAGGTTCTAAAGAGATTAAAATTTTAGGAAAAGGGACAGCAAGTGTTAAGTATGATAATATTGACTTAACACTCAATCTTAAAACCGATCTTGGCAGCAACCTCTCAAAAGTCCCTGTAGTAGGTTATATTATCTTCGATGGAGAGAGTATCTCAACAACATTGAAGGTTACAGGAAAGTTAACAGATCCAAATGTAAAAACAATGCTCGCACGTGATATTGCCGTTGCACCGTTAAATATCATTTTACGAACATTAACCCTACCATATAAGATTATGAAGGATATCGATGATTATAACAGTTCAAAAGACAAGAGAAAATAGAACTGTTGTTACTCATTTCTAAGAACAGTTAGAATATCTACTTCGCTTGCTTTTTTAGCTGGATAATAGGCAGAGGCTACAACAATTAAAAATGCACCGCTGACTATCATAAAAAAGTCTTGAATACTTAAGTCAAGTGGCAGTGTTGATGTTGGGTAAACATCTTTTGGCAAGTGTATGATATCAAAAGTCCCAAGAACCCAGATACCACCAAGTCCAAATACAATTCCTGCTAAGATACCACTGATACCTATGACAATACCAAGATATAAAAATACTTTTTTGATCTCTTTTGTCGTTGCACCAAGAGAGAGAAGCAGCGCTATTTCCCCTCTTCTGTTCATTACAGTCATAAGTAGTGATGAGATGATGTTAATAGCGGCAATAAGAATAATAAGCATCAGAACAATAAAAAGTGATGCTTTTTCCATCTCTAATGCTGCAAAAAAGTTTACATTATCTTCCCACCAACCACGAACAACAGTAGTCATTGGTAACTCTTTTTGAATGCGTCTGATATCTTTACGAGGATCACTTGAATAGATATGTATTCCATCATATTGATTGCTTGGCATATGTAAAATTCGCTGTAGTGACTCCATCGTTGTATAACTATAGGCTTTATCATAAGCGGAAAGTCCTGAATCAAAAACAGAACGCACTTTAAATCGTTTTATTTTTGGTGTAACCGAAAGACCACCCGGTTCCACACTTGTAAAAATATACATCAGTTTTTCATTAAGAGCCAAATCAAACTCATCTTTAAGACTTTTCCCTACTAAAACATCAAACTTCTTAAACTTTACATCTTTAATGGCCTTAGCCAAAATCTCGTTGACACCGGCTTCATCTTTAAAGTTAACACCAAAAAGATAACCACCTTCAAGATTTGAACCACTCTTTACCATGACGGATGATTGAACATAAGGACTGAATTTAAGATTTGGGAATTTTGATTCTAACTCTATGAGCAGATCCTCGTTAACAGAGCCATAAAATTTTGGAATAATAGTAAGAGGATAGTTCATAACGGTCAGCTTCTTCTTAAACTCATTATCAAAACCGTTCATAAGTGCCATGGCAATAAGAAGAACCGTTACGCCAATAGAAATACCAAGAAATGCTAAAAGTGCTGAGATAAAGATAAAAGGTTGATCTTTATCAAAGCGAAGGAATCTTTTTACAAGATAAGGGACTATATTCTTTTTCAAGAGGCAAAAACACCTTTTTTAGGACCGCTTTTTCCACAGCACTGTTTATATTTTTTACCACTGCCACATGGGCAAGGATCATTTCTTGCCGGCTTTTTCCTTGTTGTTCCTGCAATTCTATCTTCAGAATCTTCATCACTCATATTGAGACGCATTAAAGCCTCTTGAGCACGTTTTTCATCTTCAAGCTGTTTTGCAATTCTAGCAGCTTCTTCTTCTGCTGTCTCCATCTTAAACTGGATAATTTGCAGTGTTCTGATCGTATTGAACTTGATATCATTGATTAGCTCGCTAAAGAGGTTAAAACTCTCTTTTTTATACTCAACAAGTGGGTCTTTTTGATTATATGCACGTAGACGGATACCTGTTTTCATATTGTCCATAGCATAAAGGTGCTCACGCCATGCATCATCAAGCTCTTTAAGGTAGAACTCTTTTTCTATGTCTTGGCGGATTTTCTCATCAAGTACACTCATTTTTTCATCATAAGCTGTTTTTAACAGTTCTACAACTTTCGTATAAAGCTCTTCATACTCTAAGCCTTCTAGATCTGTCGTATCAAGATCGAAATTAAGCTCTTCTTTTAGAAGTTCTGCTAATTTTTTAAGATTATAGTCTTCTGGATCTGCACCTTCAAAAATATCAGAGAGTGCCAAGAGATGCGCAACATACTCTTCTCTAATCTCATCAATTTTAGCATCAATATCATAATCATCGCTAAGCAGTTGATTTCTGAATTTGTAGACGATCTTTCTCTGCTCATTGGCAACATCATCATACTCTACAATCTGTTTACGCCCTTCATAGTGCATGTTCTCAACTTTCTTCTGAGCTTTCTCTACTGCACGAGTAACCATTTTAGACTCGATATATTCGCCATCTTCAACGCCTAAACGTTCCATAATATTTTTAATCTTGTCTGAACCAAAAATACGAAGCAGATTATCTTCAAGTGAGAGATAAAACTGTGTCGTACCCGGATCACCCTGACGACCGGAACGTCCACGAAGCTGATTATCGATACGACGGTTCTCATGACGCTCTGTACCGATAATATAAAGTCCACCCAAAGCTTTTACTTCATCATCAACTTTAATGTCAACACCACGTCCTGCCATATTCGTAGCAATTGTTACAGCGCCTTTAGCACCGGCATGCTTAATGATTTCACCCTCTTGAGCATGATTTTTGGCATTAAGAACTGTATGGGCAATCTTTTCACGCTTGAGTATTTCATGTAGTACTTCTGATTTTTCAATAGAAGCTGTACCAATGAGGACTGGTTGTCCTTTTTTGCTCAGCTCTTTTATAGTATCGATAACTGCATCAAACTTCTCAGCTTCTGTTTTATAGATAAGATCATTAAGATCTTTTCTTGCAATAGGGATATTTGTAGGTATTGAGACAACATCAAGACCGTAAATCTGTGCAAATTCTGTTGCTTCAGTCTCTGCAGTACCTGTCATACCTGCTAGTTTATCATACATTCTAAAGTAGTTCTGGAAAGTAATATCTGCAAGTGTCTGTGTTTCTTCTTTAATTTCTACACCCTCTTTAGCCTCTAATGCCTGGTGCAGTCCTTCTGAAAAACGACGTCCTTCACTGAGACGACCTGTAAACTCATCAACGATAACAACTTCACCGTCATTAACAACATAATCAACATCTTTTTCAAAAAGATAGTTTGCTTTGAGTGCCTGGTCAAGTGCGTGAGGGAGTGAAGAGTTTTCCGCACTGTAGAGGTTTTCTACACCAAAAAGTTTTTCAGCTTTAGTGATTCCCTCTTCTGTAATAAGAATTACTTTGTCTTTTTCATCAACTGTAAAATCTTTCTCTTTTTCAAGCTGCAGGGCAATTGCATTGGCACGCAGATAATCCTGCATATTACGATTTGTAGGACCAGAGATGATAAGTGGTGTTCTTGCCTCATCGATTAAAATAGAGTCAACTTCATCAACAATAACAAAGTTGTGCCCACGTTGGACCATATTCTCTTTTGAGTAGCTCATATTATCACGCAGATAATCAAAACCAAACTCATTATTTGTTCCATAAGTGATATCTGCTGCATAAGCTGCTTTTTTCTCTTCTGGGTCATGCATATCTTCTAAAATTGTTCCAACTGTATAACCTAAGAACTCATATAATGGTCCCATCTCTTTTGCATCACGAGAAGCGAGGTAATCATTTACTGTTACTAAATGAACACCCTTACCTGTCATAGCATTGAGTGTAATTGCCAGTGTTGCTACAAGTGTCTTACCCTCACCTGTTTTCATCTCTGCGATACGTCCATCATGAAGAACCATACCACCGATAAGCTGTACATCAAAGTGACGCATGCCGAGTATACGCTTTGAAGCTTCACGTGTTATTGCAAAAGAGTCAAAAAGTACATCATCAAGAGTTTTTTCACCACTGTTAACACTATCTTTGAGCTCTAAAAATGAAGCTTTAAGTTCATCATCACTGAAAGACTCATATTTACTCTCAAGAGCATTGATTTTTTCTACTTTTTTTAAATATTTTTTTAATTCACGGTCATTTGCTGTACCAAATACCTTACCCATTAATGCTTGTAGCATTTGCAACCTTATTGTTAAAATCGCGCCCATTTTATCACATTAATTCTAATAAAAAGTATAAATCATCTGTTTGTTATAAATTTGCTATAATTTCTCTCATAAGGATAAATATGAAAGAAAAATTATTACTTCTGTTTTTAGCAACAGCCTCTTTTGCAAATATAGAAAATATAAACTCATTTGAAGCTGATTTCATACAGAATATTGTTGATGACAAGAACAAAACCATTCTCTATTATGGCCATATAAAAGCGATAAAACCGCAGTATGCACTTTGGAATTACACAAAACCGATTCAAAAAAGTGTCTATATCCTAGAAGGTCAGGCAATTATAGTTGAACCGGAGCTCGAACAGGCAATCATTAAAAGGATAGGAAATAATTTTGATTTTTTCAAATTAATAAAAAATGCGAAAAAACTCTCAGATGATAAATATCTTGCACGATACAACAACACAACTTTTATTATTCGGACAAAAAACGGCATCATTGCATCCATTGCTTACAAAGATGAATTTGAAAACAGTGTAACAATAACTTTTACAAATCAAGTGGAAAACAGAGAGATAGATAAAAAAGAGTTTATGCCAAATATTCCTGAAGATTATGACATTATAAGAGATTAAAAAAGAGTAGAAATTTAGTTCAGCTTGGCCAAAACGGGTTTAGCCCGTTTTGACCCTGCGCATTTAGTTTAACTTATAATCTTCGATAAGGTTGAAGTTAAGATATTTATAGATATTTTCTTCTTTTCCTTGAATTTTCTTCGTAAGATTTAAATACTCTTCTTTTGTTGGAATACGTCCAAGAAGTGAACATACTGCTGCAAGCTCTGCAGAACCAAGATAAACCTGAGCACCTTTACCAAGACGGTTATCAAAGTTACGTGTTGAAGTTGAGAATACAATCGCATTATCAGCAACACGTGCCTGGTTACCCATACATAAAGAACATCCAGGAATCTCAGTACGAGCACCTGCTGCACCAAATAATGCATAGTAACCCTCTTCAGTAAGCTGCTTTTCATCCATTTTTGTTGGAGGACAAACCCATAAACGAGTTGGAACTGCACCTTCACCTTTAAGAACTTCACCAAGTGCGCGGTAGTGACCAATATTTGTCATACAAGAACCAACAAATACTTCATCAATTTTTGTAGGTCTGTCAGATGCAAGTACCTCTGAAAGTGTTGCAACATCATCCGGATCATTTGGACATGCTAAAATTGGCTCAGTGATTTCATTAAGATCAATCTCAATTACTGCTGCGTACTCTGCATCAGTATCTGGTTCCATTAACTCTGGATTTTTAATCCACTCTTCCATTTTTGTAATACGGCGAGCAAGAGTTCTGTGATCTTCATAACCAGCTTCAATCATAGACTCTAAAAGAACGATATTTGATTTTAGGTACTCAATTACAGGCTCTTTATTAAGTTTTACAGTACACGCTGCAGCTGAACGCTCAGCAGATGCATCAGAAAGCTCAAATGCTTGTTCCGCTTTAAGATCTGGTAAACCTTCAATCTCTAAGATACGACCAGCGAAGATATTTTTCTTACCTTTTTTCTCAACTGTAAGAAGTCCCTCTTTAATCGCTTGGTATGGAATAGCATTTACAAGATCACGAAGTGTGATACCCGGTTGCATTTCACCTTTGAATCTTACAAGAACAGACTCTGGCATAGTAAGTGGCATAGAACCAGTTACTGCAGCAAATGCAACGATTCCAGAACCACCAGGGAAAGAGATACCAATAGGGAAACGTGTATGGCTATCTGCACCTGTACCAACAGTATCTGGAAGAACCATTCTGTTTAACCAAGAGTGAATAACACCGTCCCCTGGACGAAGTGCAACACCAGAACGGTTAGCTATAAAGTCAGGAAGTGTATGGTGCATCTTCACATCACTTGGTTTTGGATATGCAGCAGTGTGACAGAAAGATTGAAGTACAAGGTCAGCATTGAATCCAAGTGCAGCAAGCTCTTTAATCTCATCACGAGTCATTGGACCAGTTGTATCTTGAGAACCAACAGTTGACATTTCTGGTTCACAGTACATACCTGGACGAACACCCTCTAAACCACAAGCCTTACCAACCATTTTTTGAGCTAAAGTATACCCTTTACCTGTATCTGCTGGTTGATCAGCTGTTAAGAAGATATCAGTTGAACCCATACCTAAAACTCCGCGTGCTTTAGAAGTAAGACCACGACCAATGATTAATGGAATACGTCCACCTGCACGAACTTCATCTGTGATAGTGTTAGGACGAAGGCTGAATGTTGCAATACACTCACCGTTTTTATGCGCTTCACCTTTGTATGGATAGATGTCGATTACATCACCCATCTCCATTTTTGTAACATCAAGTTCCAATGGAAGTGCACCTGAATCCTCTGCAGTTGCGAAGAAGATAGGAGCAATGATTCCACCAAGAACAACACCACCAGTACGTTTGTTTGGAACACCAGGAATATCTTCACCCATATGCCATTGTACAGAGTTGATACCAGATTTTCTTGATGAACCAGTACCTACTACATCACCAACATATGCAACAGGATGACCTTTTTCTTTAAGCTTTTTGATAGTACCGATTGGGTCATCCATCTTAGCAGTAAGCATAGAGTTTGCATGAAGTGGAATATCTGAACGAGTAAATGCTTCTGATGCCGGTGAAAGGTCATCAGTATTTGTTTCACCTGGAACCTTAAATACAGTAACAGTGATTTTTTCAGCTAACTCTGGTTTATTTAGGAACCACTCAGCATTTGCCCATGAAGTAAGTACAGCTGTAGCTGCTTTGTTACCAGCTTTGTGTAACTCTTCAACATCATTGAATGCATCATATACTAGCAATGTATCTGAAAGTGCTTTGATTGCAGCTTCTACAACTTTTTCATTTTTAGAACTTAATGCGTTAACAAGTGGCTTAACATTGTAACCACCAAGCATCATTCCAAGCATTCTTACAGCTTCTTCTGGAGAGATAGCAGCTACGTGATGCTCTTCAGAAGCAACTTCGTTTAAAAATGCAGCTTTAACATAAGCAGCGTCATCAACACCCGGAGATACGCGGTTTTCTAGAAGATCTAACATCTCTTCTACAAATTCACCTGTTTTAATAAATTCAATAACTTCTACAGTTTGCTCTGCAGTAAGTGGTAATGGAGGAACACCTAGTGCTTCTCTTTCAGCTACGTGAGCTGCGTATTCTTCTCTAAATCCCATAATTATTCCTGTTTGGTTAAATTTGGGATATTATATCTAAAGAAATGCTATCATTTTTCACTGTGTTACATTAAGAAACAGTAATATTTTATTTTATTTCAAAGATGTGCAAAATAGTAACAATTATAAGTTTCGATTTTTGATTTCTTCTTCTATAAAAGCTTTTTCTCTACCCATATAGTTGTTTTTAAGCCATAATAGATAGGAATCAGGCAGTTCATCATAATAGACCCCTTTATACTGTCCGAACCCTACTCTTGGCTTTATTTCAAGCTCTAGAGACTTGTTTTCAAGACTAACATCTAATCCACTCTGCTCTACTAACTTTTGAAACTCTTCATACTCCAAACGTTTTTGCAGAACAAAGCTATAAGAAGTAAAGTCAAAATATCCTTTACGCTTTGTTACAAAAGCTTCAATAGCTTGAATATCTGGAATACTGAGTTTTTCTAGATTTGGGATATGTACACGAAAAGAATTTTGAAATTTTGTAAAAACAAAGTGAGGCTTTGGCATTAGAGTATCTCTCTAATACCTTTTGCATTTGGAGCTGAGAGGACTCCTTCATGTTCAAGTTGTTCAATAACACGCGCAGAGCGATTGTAGCCGATTTGCAGTTTTCTCTGTAGGTAAGAGATAGATGTTTTTCTATCAGTAAGAACTACGTTTTTAGCCTCTTCATAGAGTGAATCTAATTCTTCATAGGTCTCATTTGAATTAGAACCAGCACTATTTTCACTCTCTTCAACTAAAAAACTTTTGTCATAGTTTGGTTCACGCTGTACCTTAATAAACTCTACAATCTTCTCTATCTCATCTTCTGTAGCCCAAGGAGCATGTAAGCGTACAAGAGCAGGAGCTCCCGGAGGTGTAAAGAGCATATCTCCACGACCAAGAAGTGATTCAGCACCCATTTGGTCTAAGATGATCTTAGAATCAACCTTTTGCCCTACTCTATATGAGATTCGAGATGGTAAGTTTGCTTTAATAAGTCCTGTAACAACATCAACAGAAGGTCTTTGTGTTGCTACAATCAAGTGAATACCGCAGGCACGTGATTTTTGTGCAAGTCTGGCAATGGAAATCTCAACATCTTTTCCACTTGTCATCATGAGGTCTGCTAGTTCATCAATAACCACAACAATGTAAGGAAAATGTTCCCCACCCTCACGTTTGACCTTCTCATTGTAGTTTTCGATATTTTTTGTTCTGCTCTCTGCCATCAACTCATAACGACGTTCCATCTCTGCGACCATGTTATTAAGCGCAACAATAGCCTGCTTTGGTTTTGTAATAACAGGAGTAAGCAGATGCGGAATATCATTATATATAGAGAACTCCAGCATCTTAGGATCAATCATCAACAGGCGTAACTGGTCGGGTGAGTTTTTATAAAGAAGTGAAAGTATCATAGCATTGATACCAACACTCTTTCCACTTCCTGTTGTTCCTGCAATAAGCAGGTGCGGAAGCTTTTTAAGATCGGTCACAAAAGGTTTGCCGACGATATCTTTTCCAAGTGCGATAGTAAGTGGAGAAGCGGCATTTTTAAAAAGTTTATCATCTAAGAGCTCACGCAGATAGATTGTCTCAACACTCTCGTTTGGTATCTCAATTCCTACTACATCTTTTCCGGGAATCGGTGCCTGAATACGGATAGTCTCAGCTGAAAGTGCCATAGCAAGGTCATCTTGAAGGTTTAGAATCTTACTCACCTTAACATTTGCAGCAGGTTTAAATTCAAAAGTAGAAACAACTGGTCCCGCATAGGTACGCACAACATCACCGTCAATTTTAAAGTGAGCAAGTTTTTCTATAAGATACTTTATCTTGTCATCAAGCTCATTTTCATCTATGCTGCGTGAGGTCTTTGGCGGTTTTTGTAAAAAGTCTAAGGGTGGAAGCTTGAAGTTTTTCGGTTTTGCAACTTTACCCTGTTCTAAAGTATCTAACAGTTTTTTATTCTCTTCTAACTCTTCTACAATTACAGTGTTTTTGTGCGCTTTTAGCTCTTTTGCCACATCTAAAATATTTTTTGGTTTTTCTTCTTTGGACTCTTCTTTGCTCTCTTGTATTGCAGGAGCAACTTTTTTAATTGTAAACTCTTCTTGTTTCTCTTCTTTTCGTAAATATGCAGGCTTGTCTATCTCACTGACTATGTCTTCATCATCCGCCTCATCACTACTTTCCTGCTTCGCTTCTTCTAAATCAAGAGAAAGTATTTGATTCTCTGCTTTTTCTACTGTACTTTGTGGAGCAGTTTTTCCCTTTTTTTGAATTTTTTTAATACCTTTAAATAGATGATGAATGATTTCAGCACTGCTTTTATCCAATAAGATAACAGCAGCCACAAGAGTGATAATAGTCCAAAACACCCATAAGCCAAAAAGTCCGATGTATGGTGAGAGAAAATCCACAAAATCAGCACCAAACTTCCCTCTATACTCATTTTCTATAAGCAAACCTTGGGCAAGTAAAAAAGAGAAAAAAAGTAAAAACGATGCAATGAGAACCTCTGCTTCTCGAAACTCAAATTTTGTATATTTGTAGAGATGGTACAAAGGAAATAAAAGTACAAAAAGATAAACAAATGAAATATATCCGAAATATTCTCTATTATAAAGGGCAAAACTAGCCCCATAACTTCCTATAAGTCCCGTTTCGCCAAAAATAGTAGAAAATCCCAAATATATAATTACGCCAATAACAATAATAAAAATTGTCTCTTTCAAATAAAAAGCCTTTAATGATTTCAATCTCAATATAGTTGTGAAAGTGTAGCCAAAAACGTTCCAAAAGAACATTTATATGGCAAAATGAAAGATATATTATATATTATAAGTAGTTAACCAAACTCAACTGAGATACCTTACCTACAGTAGAAAGCATCGCTTCATAATTCACTGTAAGTTGTTGTAAAGTTAAAGAGGCTTCAGCCAAATCTGTATCTAAAACAGATGATCGAAGACTCATTGTACTGATTTTTAGTATCTCTGTTCTCTCAAGCGACATATTCAGTGTATTGGACTGCGCACCAATTTTAGAGTGCATTCTAAAAACATGGTCTTGCAGGTCATCCATCTTTTGTATAGCATTTTCAATCCCAACATTACGTATATTTCCACTACTTGAGTCAGGATAGAGTTTATGATCTTCTACAGCTGTGATCATCTCATCTATTGTTTTAAAAAAATCAGTTTTAGGGTCACTGATTGTTAAGGCATTATTTGTATTGAATGTCATAATCGAAGATGCTGCACCTGCTGCAAAATCATCACTGTTTGGATCATACAAAGAGATGCTTGCAAGAGTACCATTTGCATCTGTACCCTGCAAATCATGAAAACTTAGTTTTCCATCATAGCTAAGATATGTATCACCTTTGAGTTGAGCACTTTTAATAGCATTATCATAATCCGTTGCCGTATTAGCTGCAGGGTATGTATCTGTTACGACCATATTAACAACGTCTAAAAGCTGTTGATATGTCATATCATCTGCATTTACAGCTGTTCTTGCTGGATCCATATTAAAGATATCATAGGTATTTCCACTAATATTATCTGTAAATGTTGAACCACCGTTTGCTGTATTGAAAAAATTTATCGTCACATCATACGCAGTACCATTGACATCTATTCCCACAAGACTGAGTGATGAACCGTCCAGTGTACCTGGATTGCCTTGCGTGAGGTCTGCCACTTCTGAAATCTTTGTTGATGGAGAAGCAAAAGCATTGTTACTTTTTACAACTTGTGCTGTACTTGAAGCGAGATAAAACCCATCTTTTGAAAACTCTGTTCTATCATATAACAAGCCCTGTATATTAGTTGCAGCACCATTTGCAGGAGTTAAACCTGATTGCATAAACTCTTTTACATACAAATCACCTGTAGGAGGATAAACTGTCTCTCCAGCATCTAAATTATCAATATCATTGACATTTGCTGTACCAGCACCACTGTAATCAACGGCACCGACAAGATGAAAGTCAAGTTTTGAAGAGCCTTTTATCTTGTCTTTTACAACAATTTGTCCATTGCTGTTCATGCTTACATCAACAACATCAACAGTACCAGTATTCCCATATGCTGTTCCTATTCTGTTTAGCAATGTATCTATTGTTGCTGTATCATTTAAAACAATCTTTTCTTTGATAGCAGTCCCATCACTTTTAGTACCACGTAGATAAAAATAGTCCGTATTTACAGTTGCCGGGTTATTGTCTTTGTCTCCCATTAGCTCACGCAGGGTACTTGAAGAAGAGAGTGGCTCACCTGAAACAAGTAGATTTCCATGGACTACATTCGAAGTTACTTCTCGGTTTCTTAAAACTTCCTCACCAAGAAACAGATCAGAACCACTAAGATTGTATTGTTGTAAATTGTTCGAGCCGACAAAAGAATTCATAGCATCATCATTTCCTTGATACGTTCCATCATCAGCAATAGGTTTTGTATCTACTGCTGAACCAGAAAAAAGAAATTGACCATTAATAGAAGTATTTGCCAAACCTTTTAAGTTTTTCTCAATTCCTCGTAGTTCATCAGCAATGGAATCCAAAGATGTATCATCATTTGTATCATTGGCTGCTTGTACCAAAAGTGTTCTCATTCTATTGAGTGAAGTATTAAACTCATTCATGATTTCATCTGTTTGATTTGCTACTTTATAACCACTCTCTGTACTTTGTTTTATTTGGTCTAAAACTGTCACTTCATTATCAAGTCGCATCGTTTCCGTAAAAGTTCTTACACCATCTTTTGCATATTGGATTTTAAGACCTGAGGCAATTTGCTTGTTAACATCAAAAAGTTCTTTGTTGAGTTTTGAGTTATTTGATCCATAAATGCTGTCATAGTACATACTCATAGTAACACGCATATCAAGGCCTCCATTTTTAAAATATAAACAGTATATTCTTCTATTGACTAAATTATAGCAATTAAAGTTCCATTTAGAGCCAAATCGGCAAAAAGTTATTTACTTTTAAGTAAGATATGACTATTATTTCAACTCCAACAACTATGCCAGCGTGGTGGAATGGTAGACACGACGGATTCAAAATCCGTTGGCTTCGGCTGTGGGGGTTCAAGTCCCCCCGCTGGTACCACTTAACTCAAAAAATCCTTTTACATATCTTTTGCATCATTTTCTTTAACACTCCAGATAAATATCAATGGAATAAAAAGCAGTGTTAAAAATGTTCCAACAATCAGACCACCGATTGCAACAGTCCCAAGCGGTGCAAGACGCTCGAGTCCAATAGCTGAGCCCATTGCAACAGGGAGCATACCTGCAGATGTTGCAAACGCAGTCATAAGAACAGGTCTTGTTCTGATTTTAATACTCTCAAGCATTGCTTCTGCTTTTGTTTTACCCTCTTGCATCTTCTCTAATGCAAAATGAATAAGCAAGATAGCATTGTTTACAATAATTCCAGAAAGTAATATAAACCCCATCATAGCAGGCATTGAAGTGTGATAATGCATACCAAGCATCATCCAAGAAGCTCCGATTATCGTTAATGGAATGGATACAATAATCATTAATGATATTTTGATTGAGTTAAAAAGTGCAATAAGCGTAAAAAAGATGAGTACAACGGCAAAACCAATAGCACCAACCATACGCCCAGCAGAACTTTTAAACTGTTTGATATCTCCTGTTTGCTCCATTGTAACACCTTCAGGAAGTTGTGTCCCTTTAAATGCTGCATCAAAATTACTCATTATATGTGATATTGCTGCCTTTTCTCTAAAACCATAAACATTGAGTGTGTATTGTAATCCTTCCCGCGTAATGAGTGACGGTTCTGAAATTTGTTTTACATTTGCTACTGCGATCAAAGGTATTTTACCTTTTGGAGTAGTAAGCAAAAAGGAGTTAATATCTTCTAGTGAGTCTCTTTTTGACTCCTCACTCCATACCCGGATTCCAAAATCTACACTGTTTTGCAGATAAAAAGATGCTGCTTTTGCTCCTCTTGTAAATATTTGAAGCTGTTTTGATATCTCAGCATTTGTAAGCCCGTAAAGAGCTGCTTTTTTATCATCTACCTCTATCTCAAAAACCTTTTTATTATTGGCCCATGTTTTTGAAATAGACACTATGCCACCCGTCTTTTTCATAGCTTTTTCTACCATATCTCCAGCAATTTGCAGTTTTTGCAGATCTGCACTGTAGAGTGTCACATCAAGATTTGCACGAATACTTGCAAGTGCTGTTGCACCATAATCAACAACATCAACACTATAGACATTTTTTATCTTATTAAGCTCATTGCGCAGTTTTCTCTCTATCTCCCAGATACTCTCTTTTCTATGATATCTGTCAACATAGGTTGCAGTGATGGCAATATGGTCAATCCCACTTCCACTACCGATGCTAAGTACCCCTGCTTCACTACCGATAGCACTCGAGAGATACAGAAGTTCACCCTGTTTTTTTATAATCTCATTTGCCTGTTTTACAATTTTCTGACTTGCTTCAATCGGTAGATTTGGATCGACCGTAATAGATATCTTAGTCGCACCCGTATCCATTGGAGGCATCAGCTCCTGTCCAACGGTCGGCATAACACCCTTTACACTTGTTATAAATAAGAGAAGTAAAGCAATGATATATCCTGTTGCCACACCTTTGTTATTTATTGCAGCTTTTACAGCCCCAGAGAAGAAAGACGAAATGCCTCTTGAAAAACTTCCTGTAATCTTTTCAAAAAAGGCTTCACTTTTCATAATAAGAGGATGCTTGAGAGTTAAAATCTTCAATGAAAGAAGTGGTACTGCTGTAATGGAGATAGCATAAGAAGCTGCAAGTGCCAAAAGCAGCGTTCCAACAAGCGGTTGAAAAACCGTTTGTGGATAGCCACCAACAAAAAGCATTGGTGAGAGCGCTATCATCGTAGTAATGGTTCCAGAGAGGTCCGCAAACATTATCTCTTTTGTCCCACTGTATACTGCTTCATGTATCTCATCATGGAGCTCTCGGTAATGCCTCTCAATATTCTCCATAACAACAACTGCATCATCAAGTAACAGTCCAAGGGCTAAGATAATAGCTGTCAATGTTACAACATTAAACTCGATTCCAACTATCCACATCAAGGCAATCGTTGTTGCATACACAAGAGGAATCGTTACAAGAACAACAAGAACCTGTCTAAAGCTGGCAAGAAAGAAAAAGACAACTATCGTTGACATCACAATAGCATCACGAAGTGATTCAAACATATTCGTTGTACTTTGCACAATAGTATCTTTTTGTGTATCGGTAACTTCAAAAGAGATATTTTTATACTTGTTTTTCAGTTCTTCTATCTCTTTTTCTACCAATTCAATACTTTTAATTACATCTGCATTTTCTGCACGCTGCACAGCAATAGCAATAGCTTGCTTACCATTACCAAAATACTCAGCAGAGTTTTCATAGTGCCCAAAATAGATTTTTGCAATATCACCAAGTGTAATATCTTTATTGATTCCTATACCCTTAAGAGTATTGATTTTATCCCTTTTACCTTTTGATTTTAAAAGATATCTACTCTTTTGACTTGTAATAAAACCTATCGCAAAATCATCATCATTTGCACGAAGTGCTGCGATAACACGCGTAATATCAAGATTGTATCTGTCGAGTTTGTCTTTATCAACGATAACCTGAATCTCTTTTTCATAACCACCAAAAACATCTACATCTGCGATTCCCTTTAGCTTGATTATATGGTGTTTTATATCGGTTTTTGCAAGCTGTCTGATGTCCTCTAATGGAATTGAGCCATCTTTGGAACGTACTGCATAGGTAATTATTGGAGCAGTCGCTGCTGTTATCTGAATAATTTTAGGAGCTAAAATAGAATCTGGCAGCTCTGACTTTATCTTATCAAGTGCATTACTGACATCACTCGTCGCGGCATCAATTCCTTTTGCATATTCAAACTCGGCACTGATAACACTCACTTCATCAATCGTAGTTGAGTATACACGACGAACCTTATCAAGCGTATAGAGTTCTTCTTCAACAGGAATACTGACATTTGTAGCAATACTTTTTGCAGATGCACCCGGTTCTACAATAACAACAGCAACTGTCGGGTAGTTTGAATCAGGAAAAAGTTTTCTGTCTATCTTTTGATATCCGACAACACCCAAAAAGAGAAAAAGTGTTAAAAAAGAGAATATAAAATAAGGTCGATGTAAGAGTACATCGACAATGGAAGATCTTTTTTTCATTTTTTATCTGTCCTCATTTACAACTACTTGACCATAGCTTGGAAGTAAAGAGAGTTTTGCTTCTGATGCAGTAGCAACCGGCTCTTCAATACACTCGGATATAATTGCTTCACGGTCATTTTGAAGTAACACATCTACTTTTTTTGCAGTGAACTTTTTATCTTTATAGAGCATTGCATACACACCGTCTGTTTTATGAAGGAGAGCATTAAGTGGCAGTGTACAGCCCTCAGCACTGTCAACAACAACTGAAATCGTTTTGAAAGATTTGTTTGCATACGGCAATGCTTTAAAAGGCTTCACTTCTGCGACCAAAAGTGCATTCTTTGCATCATCATATCGTTTTGTAACTTTTCCTATAAGCTTGTTGTTCAAATAAACTTTTTGCCCCTCTAAGATAGGCTTTGTTGTATCTACGAAAGAGAAGAGTAATTTCTGGTCATCAGAATTAAGTGTTAAAAGTGCTTTTCCAGGAAGTGCCAAAGAGCCATCATTTGCAAGTTTTGAACCGACTCTACCGTTAAAAGGAGCTCGAATATTGAGGTATTTGAGTTGTGATTTTGTCTGTTTTATCTTTTCATCGACTGATTTTAAAGCTGAAAGCTTGTTTTTATAAACAACATTGGATGTATCATATGCTTCTTGCGATATTGCAGCAATTGCAAAGAGCTTTTTGTTTCTCTCTAAGATATTTTTAGCATTGTCTAAATCTGCTTCAAGAGCTACTTTTTGCTGACGCAGAGATGCCAATGTCGCTTTTATCTCTGAATCATCAAGTGCGATAAGCAGTGCACCTTTTTTGACTACATCATTCTCATTGACATAGATCTTTTTGATATTTGCGCTGAACTTTGATGCAATGTAGGCACTGTTAGTTGCTACAATCTCTGCTAGAAATACTCTACTCTCTTCTACTCTTTTATTCTGCGCATGCACTACATCTACATTGTGTGTATACATTTTAGGTGTTTGCAAATGCGCAACAGCATCTTTTTGTTTTTTTAGAAAAATCCCTGCACCCACAACAACAACTGCAACAATAACTAATGCTATAATCTTTTTCATCTACTTCTTTTCTCCTCTTTCTAACAGATAATCTATGTAATATTTTGCTTTTTGAAACTCATACTTTGCGTTAATCATTTTGGCATAGGCAAGTTCAGCTTTTGCTCGTGAATCAAGCAGATCTGTCAATGTCACAGCACTGTTTTCATACTTAACTGCTTCAACTTTTGCAATCTCATGCAGGAGTTCATATTGTGAAAGTGCAGCATTGTACTCTGACTTTGCAAGGGTCAGTTTACTACGTGCTACTTTTAGATTTTTATCGATTTCAAGCTTGATATCTTCTTCTTCAAGTCTAGTGCTCATAAGTGCGAGTTTCTCTTTTTGAACCTGAGATGATTTCGAGCCAAAATCATAAAGATTCCATTTCAAGTGCAATCCTACCTGCCAGATTGTCTCATTGTTAAAGTCACCCTTGTTGATATATGTCGTATTGGTTAAGGGAGAGGTGTTTGTCGTTGCATTAGGTCCCATGCTGTACCCATAGTAAGAACTAAAATCAATTTTTGGATAGTAACTTGCATAAGCACTCTCGACCTTTTTTGCTGCTAGATCACTCTTAAGTGCATAGAGTCTGTATCTGCTGAGATTTTCTATACTACTTGGCGCAGCATCTTCTTTATATTCGATATTTATATTGAGAGGCTCCTCATTTGCAAACTCTTCTCCACCGATAAGTGTCGTGAGTGTAGCTCGCAGTATCTCAATATTTGAGCGGATTTTATCTTCATTGGAACGACTTGCTTCATAGGAGTTCTTTGCTTTTAATGTATCAAGTTTTGACTTACTTCCCAGTTTATAGGCTGCTGCAATCTTTTCATAGAGTTGAAACTGTGATGCTGTGTATGACTCTTGCGCTTGAAGTTGTTCATCTAATGCGAGTAAAGAGAGATAAAGTGTTCTCACATTATAAATCAACTCTTCATGTCCAAGCTTTGATTTTATAATAGAATTTTTATATAAAATATCTGATATTTTATAAGAGTTCTGTTGTGCAAAACCATTAAAAAGTACTACATTGTAAGCAATTCCTGCAGTTGTCAAATCATTCGTTGTTGGAATCTTATATGCACCATCCACTCCACTAACAATATCCATAGGTGTAAGTGGTGCAAGTGTTCGTGAATTGTTATAGTGATCATAATTAGCAATCAGATTAATACGACCAAAGTTCTGTGCTTTTTTAGATGCTCTGTTGGCTTTTGACTGTTCAACTTCTAAAGATATTTTCTTTAGAGAGTTGTTATGCTGTAGTGCTTTTTGAATTGTCTCATCCAGACTCATAGCATGCAAAGATGCGTAAACAAAAAGAGGTAAAAAAAGTTTTTTATTCATTCTCTGTTGATCCTTTAAAAGGAAATATAGTTGTGTTATATTACTTGTTTAATATTAGCATATCGTTAAGATTAAGTATTTTCATGCTAAAATCCGCACAAACAAGGGTTGAAATATGCATATTTTCACAAAAGCACTCTTTATTCTTTCACTGCTGTTTTTAACACTGCAAGCAAATCAAGAACTGCAACATGAATACAGTGTAACAGGTAAAGATATAATGCTCTCAGATATTGTAAACAGTCCAAAAGAAGATGCACGCTTATTTCAAATATCTCCATCAAGACACTCCAAACGAGTAAAAAGCAAAGAACTTCTGAGATTACTTAAAGAGTATGGTTACAAAAACTTTCAAGCAAAACATGCCTATGTGCAATTCAGTCAAAAAAGCCCTATAAATACAGATAAAATAAAAAATAGTCTCATTGAGTATTACCAAGAAAAGTACAAAGATATAAAGATAGAAAAAGTGGACCTGCTTCCAAGTAAATATATGACACACCTACCAAAAGAGTATAAAGTAGGCTTTTCAAGAAATGCCTATCTCTCACGCAAAGGCGTTTTATATATCAAAACACCGGACAATAAAAAAATCTTTTTCAACTATAATATGTACGCAAGATTAAATGTTTATGAAACAAAAAAGAAGATAGAAAAAGGCGAAGAGTTATCAGAGTTAAATTGTAAAAAAAAGAGTATAATACTGGAAAAATTTAGAGCTATGCCTCTTATGGATCTACCAAGAGCACGCTATGAAGCAAAACACAGACTTAAAAAGTTCTCACTGCTTACACAAAGAGATGTAGTCGGACTTTTTTTAATCAAAAGAGGCTCGCATGTCAATGTTTATCTTCAAGATGAAGGTGTCTATATCACTTTTGGTGCAAAGGCATTGCAAAGTGGTCGATATGGAGACACTATCACTGTAGTAAATCAAAACAAGAAAAAAATCCATGTGAGAGTCATAGGTAAAAACAGAGCAGAAGTTAGATGAAAAAAAGAAAAATAATTATTGCAACAAGTGGTGCAAGTGGAGTAAACCTTGGGTTAAAGGCTCTCTCTCTACTACCAGAAGAGATTGAAAAGCACTTTATAATGTCTGAGCACTCAGAAGTCGTGCTGCAAAAAGAGATGCAAAATGTTATAACACACAAAAATGAAGATATTTCTGCCTCAATAGCATCTGGATCTTTTGGTGTGGAAGCGATGCTTGTTGCACCCTGTTCTATGAATACTTTGGCAAAAATTGCCTGTGGTATAGCAGATAATCTGGTCACTCGTGCAGCTGCAGTTATGTTAAAAGAGCACAAAAAGCTCATACTTGCTCCACGTGAGATGCCATTTTCAGCTATAGCTTTAGAAAATATGCATAAATTGGCCTCTTTAGGTGTCATCATAGCACCTCCTGTTATGGCTTACTATTCAGAGCAGCAAAAACTTGACGAGATGGAAAACTTCATCATAGGAAAATGGTTTGACTTACTTGATATTGAAAATGATTTATATAAAAGGTGGAACTAAATGAGCGATCGTAAAATTGCCCTCTATCCAGGTACATTTGACCCTATTACAAACGGTCATTTTGACATTATTGAACGTGCCCGTAATCTTTTTGATGAGGTTATCGTCGCTGTTGCAGAGTCAAAAGATAAAAAACCGATGTTTACGCTTGAAGAGCGTATTCATATGGCAAATGTAGCTGTCAAAGAGATAGATGGCGTTCGTGTTGTTGGATTTGACAATCTTACAGTTGAACTTGCACATGAGCACGATGCAGGTGTGCTTATACGCGGGCTTCGAGCAGTCAGTGATTTTGAGTATGAGCTGCAACTTGGTTATCTGAACAACTCTCTTGATGAGAGCATTGAGACAGTATATCTGATGCCAAAGCTCAACCATGCTTTTATCAGCTCTTCCATAGTAAGAAACCTTCTAAAGTTCAATGGCAAAACAGAACATCTTTTGCCACGTGAGGTACAACTAATCATAGGGAGTATGAATTCATGTACATTGCAATAGAAGGAATAGATACTGCCGGCAAGAGTACACAGATAGCAGCGCTTCAAAATGCCTACCCTGATGCTATCATTACAAAAGAGCCAGGTGGAACTGCCATTGGAGCCCAAATCCGTTCTTTGGTTCTCAGTGCAAAAGCACAAAGCAAAAAAGCAGAGTTTTTACTTTTTTTGGCAGACCGTGCTGAGCACATAAAAGAGGTCATAAAACCAAATCTTGACAAGATGATTATCTCTGATCGTTCAGCTGTCAGTGGTGTTGCCTATGCTCTCACGCAAGGTGAAATTGGTGAAACTGCCCTAGTGCATTTTAATAGATTTGCAACAGATGGCATCTATCCGCAAAAAGTATTTCTGCTCAAACTGACAAAAGAAGAGCTAGAGTACCGTCTCTCACAAAAAGAGCTTGATGGAATTGAACTACGTGGCAGTGAGTACCTTTTAGCTATTCAAGATGCTATTATAGAGGCTGCTAAACTCCTTGATATCGAGCTTGTAGAGATTGATGCTACAAAAAAAATAGAAGATATAACAAAAGAGATATTAAATAATATCAACTCCTAAACTCCTTACAAGAGAAAAAATGATATTATTGTACTACTAAGATTACATTACAATTTTCAAAGGAAACAGATGATTAAATCACTCAGAGGGATGAATGATATTCTCAGTAAAGAGGAGTCCCAGAGATTTACATATTTTATAGACACTGCTACAAAAGTAGCCCTTAGATATGGATTTCATTATATTGAAACACCTCTTTTGGAAGAGACTGCCCTCTTTAAGCGTTCAGTCGGAGAGTCGAGTGATATTGTCGGTAAAGAGATGTATCAGTTCGAGGACAAAGGCGGTAATGATGTCTGTCTTCGCCCAGAGGGTACTGCAGGTGTGGTACGTGCCTTTATTCAAAATAAGCTTGACCGTGCAGGCGGAACGCACCGCTTTTTCTATCATGGACCTATGTTTCGTTATGAGCGGCCACAAAAAGGTCGTCTGCGTGAATTTCATCAGTTTGGTGTAGAGAGCTTTGGGGTTGAGAGTGTTTATGAAGATGCTATTATGATTATGATGGTTGCAGATATTTTAGGTGAACTTGGCATTGGATACCGCTTACAGCTTAACTCTCTTGGGTGTAAAGAGTGTATGCCTCCTTATCGTGACAATCTAGTCAGTTTTATAGAGAGTGTTGAGCGTGATATCTGTGAAGATTGTCAAAGAAGAAAGTCAACAAACCCTATCCGCGTGCTTGATTGTAAAAATGAAAAGTGTCAATTTCTATATGAGACTGCTCCAAAACTCATGAGTTCACTCTGTGAGAGCTGTGAAAGTGATTTTAACAAACTCAAAACTATTTTGGATGCAAACAACATCGCGTATGAGATAGATACAAATCTCGTGCGTGGGCTTGACTACTACTCAAAGACTGCTTTTGAGTTTGTCAGTGACAACATCGGAAGTCAGAGTGCAATTGCCGGTGGCGGACGCTACGATCGCCTTGTAGAATTTTTAGATGGACGCCCTACTCCTGCTGTCGGTTTTGCTATGGGAATCGAGCGTCTGTTAGAGCTTATTGAAATGCCTGAGGGCTCACGTGAAGGCTATTTTCTTGGTGCTATGGATGATGAAGCCGTTGAACTTATCATTTCACTCACACAGAAAAAAAGAAAAACAGATAAAGCGAGCTGTGATTATCGTGCAAGAAATCTCAAAAACCATCTTAAATCTGCAGACAAAGTTAATGCCCGATACTGCTGTGTAATCGGTTCAAATGAACTTGAAAATGGCACAATTTGGGTAAAAGACTTAGAAAATAAAACAGAACAAGCTCTAAATATAGAAGATTTATAATGATTGCAGCAGACAACTATGTAGATACTCTTTGGCACCTTTTTCTAGAATTTTTAGAATTTTTCATCTTAGGACTACTAGTTGTTGTCACTGTTTTATACTTTTATGACAAATATGTACAAAGAAAACACGCACTTTTAATTAACTACCCGGTAATTGGGCGTTTTCGCTATTTTTTTGAAGCACTGCGTGAGCCACTGCGCCAGTACTTTGCAGAAGAGACTTTTTATGAATCAAAAGACAAAGTTGACTGGGTCTACAAAGCTGCTAAAGATAGACCAAACTATCAATCTTTTTCAGTAAATCAACCATTTTCCGGTTCACGATTTATTATTAAGCATGCTTCAAGTGTTTTAAATGAAGGTGAAGTAAGTGATGATACAAGTGTTGTATTCGGTCAAAACAGAGAGCATCCTTTCATCTCACCCACCCCTATTATCCGTTCTGCTATGAGTGATGGTGCACTCTCTCCTGAAGCTGTTCGTGCTTTCAGTATTGCAGGGCGAGATTCAAACCTTACTATAAACATCGGCGAAGGCTCTTTGACATCCAACCACCTCTTTACACTCAAGCCCAATCCAGAAAAAGATAAATATCTTGAGATAGTCAAAAGTACACCCTATGCAGAATTTTTTTTTAAAATGGGTGATTTTTTCTTTAACAGAAAAATAGCACTTAAATGGTATCGAAATGCACTTCTGAATAAAAAAACACAAAACACCTACATCTATGATACTACTTCACATGTACTTTTTCGTGTAAACTGGGATGCACCACTGGAAGCATTTCCAAAAGAGGTGCCACAAGAGATACCAAATATGATTTTTCAGATGAGTTCAGATCTTTACGGTGTTCGAGATAAAGATGGTAATTTTGATGACGAAAAATACCAAAAAGTGATGAAGTTCTGCCGTATGACAGAAATAAAGATTGCCCAAGGTGCAAAACAGATCGGTGGAAAACTTGCAGGGAAAAAAGTTACTGCTGACATCGCTTATTATCGGGGAGTACCAGAGGGCAAAGATATCTTCTCACCAAACAGGTTTCCCTATGCAGACACAACAGAACAGCTTTTAGACTTTATTTCAAGATTACAAAAGATCTCAAAAAAACCGGTAGGCTTTAAAATTGTTATCTCTGATGCAGCTTCTGTTGAAGAATTGGCACGTGCAATACAAAAACATAAAGAGGCCGGTAAAACAATTCCTGACTTTATTACCGTAGACAGTGGTGAAGGTGGAAGTGCAACTGCTCCACTAGAACTCATGGAGTCTGTTGGACTAACAACAAACAATGCACTCTACATCTTAGATACTATTTTAAAACAATACAATCTCCGTCAAGAGATTAAAATCATTGCCAGTGGTAAAATTCTTACACCAGATGATGCTATTATTACCCTATGTATGGGGGCAGATGCCATTGGAATAGCTCGTGGATTTATGATGAGTGGTGGTTGTATCAGGGCCCGTATGTGTTCTGGTTTTGGCCCACACGTCTGTCCTGTTGGTATGGCAACGCAAGATGAGAAAAAACGGGCTTCATATCTTGTTGTAAAAGAGGGGCGTGAGATTGGAAACTATCATAAAAATCTTATTAAGAGTATGAAAGTAGTACTGGCTGTTATGGGTATAAAACATTTGAAAGATCTCAATAAAAAACGTCTGACATTCAAAAATAGAAATGGCGAAATCTATTTTGATATTGATCAGTACTTTCATCATAAACTACATGTATAGGTAAAGATTTTGAAGAACTTTGGTTTAGATATATGGGCAAATAAAAACTTTATTATCGAAGAAGGTGAGGTCCGACTCAATTACAAATCAATGCCCTCACTTTTTGAAATAACAAAATCGATCAGAGAAGAAGGTACACGTGGTCCTTTACTGCTTCGATTTCCACATTTGATAAAAAAACAGATACGCAGTCTTTATTCCCACTTTGACAGTGCTATAAAAGAAAACAACTATCAAGGTAGTTTCAATGCTGTTTTTCCTCTAAAAGTAAATCAGTTTCCTCACGCAGTCCATGCTGTTGTCAATGAAGGAAAAGAGTATAACTATGGTCTTGAAGCCGGTAGTAAAGCTGAGCTTATTCTTGCTATGGCAAAGACACCAAAAGGTGCAAATATTACAGTAAACGGTTTTAAAGACAAAGAGATGATTACACTTGGCTTTATTGCAGCACAAAGCGGACATAATATTACCTTGACCATTGAAGGACTTGGAGAGTTAGAAACTATTATCGAAGTAGCTCAAGAATCGAATCTAAAAGTACCACATATAGGTATTCGCGTGAGGCTGCATTCTACAGGAAGCGGTGTCTGGGCAAAAAGTGGTGGAATGGATGCAAAATTTGGACTCACTTCAACAGAAATTTTAGAAGCAATAACACTTTTAAAAGCTGCGAACCTACTTGAAAATTTAAGCATGATTCATTTTCATATCGGTTCACAAATGGTTGATATCGCTCCTATTAAAAGAGCTTTGCGTGAGGCTGGGAACTTCTATGCCGAGTTAAAGAAGATGGGAGCAGATGCACTTCAAAACATCAATATCGGTGGTGGACTTGCCGTTGAGTATGACCAGCACTCTCACGCAAAGAGTCATAACTACTCCATTGAAGAGTTCTCAAGCTCAGTTGTTTTTCTCCTTGGGGAGATCATGGATGCAAAAGGGGTTGAACACCCAAATATTTTTACCGAATCAGGTAGATTTATCGTTGCTTCTCACGCAGTACTTATCACCCCTGTCTTAGAGCTTTTTACACAAGACTATCATGAAAAGCTTTTAAAGTTTAAAGAGAACAATCCTCCGCTTATTGAGGAGTTGCGTGAGCTCAATCGACTGCTGAACACTAAAAACTGTATTGAGTACCTCCATGATGCACTGGATCATATAGAATCTCTTTTAACACTTTTTGATCTAGGTTATATTGACCTGCAAGACCGATCAAATGCTGAAATTTTGGTGCACAATATCATTAAAAAATCACTCTACCTTACAGCATCATACAAAACAGATGAACTCAAACAGCTTCAAGTCAATCTTCAAGAACGTTACCTTATCAATGCATCGGTTTTTCAAAGCCTGCCAGATTACTGGGGACTCCAGCAACACTTTCCTATTATGCCCATTCATCATCTTAATGCTGACCCTCTTCGAGCAGCTTCTTTATGGGATATTACCTGCGACAGTGATGGAGAGATTGGTTTTAACCCGAACAAACCTCTCTACCTGCACGATATTAATCTTGATGAAGAGGAGTATTTTCTGGCTTTTTTTAATATTGGTGCCTATCAAGAGACTTTAGGCATGCAGCATAATCTTTTTACCCATCCTAGTGAATATACTATTACCATAAATGACACTGGTTATACGATAGAAAATTGTGTAGAGTCAAAAAGCATACTTGATATTCTTACATCTATCGGTTATGATGAAGAAGAAATCTTAAAAAAAATTAAAAGTGACCTAACAGCAAGTGACTTTATCACAGAAAAAGAAAAAAGTGATACACTTACAAAGCTAGAAACTTTTATCTATCAAAATGGATATCTAAGAACTACAAACTAAGGAATTTTATGGGAATTTTTACAGAGATTAAAGAAGATTTTTCAAATGCATATAAGAATGATCCAGCTTTAAACTCAAGATTGGATTTCCTGTTTAACTACCCTGGTGTATGGGCTGTAGCATGGCATAGAGTTGCACACAGACTCTACAATGCGAACTTTAAACGTTTGGCTAGAATCCTTATGGGAATCACGCAGATTTTAACAAACATAGATATCCACCCTGCCGCTAAAATTGGAAAACGTGTATTTATTGATCATGGAACCGGTGTTGTCATTGGTGAAACTGCTGTTATCGAAGATGATGTCATTATCTATCAAGGTGTGACACTTGGTGGTGTTTCACTGACACACGGTAAAAGACACCCGACTATCAAACAAGGTGTAGTTATTGGTGCCGGTGCAAAAGTACTTGGAAACATTGAGATAGGTGAGCATGCGAAAATCGGTGCAAACTCTGTTGTTGTTAAACCTGTACCTGATTGTTCAACAGCCATCGGTATTCCTGCCCATGTGATTGAAAAAGGAAGATGTAAGGATCCGTTTATGCACAATATGCTTCCAGATATCAATAAAGAGATGTTTGAGTACCTTTTAAAAAGAGTTGCTGTCTTAGAGCATATACTCGTAAAAGACAACAGAGAGGTTCTTGAACAAGACTTAGAACTTGAACATATCTATGAATCTTTCATCAAATCAATGAAAAATTAAAAAGTTTTTCCTCTTCTCAACTTAACTACATCATATTTTTAGTATAATTTCTTCAATATTTCACCTAAAGGGTTTTTATGCTTACAAAACGCATTAATACACTATCTGAATCGATTACTATCGCGGTATCTACGCTTGCACAAGAGTTAAAAGCTGAAGGAAAAGATATTCTCAGTTTTTCTGCCGGTGAGCCTGATTTTGACACACCACAGGTTATTAAAGATGCAGCTATTGCTGCTATTAACAGTGGTTTTACAAAATATACCGCAGTGGATGGTATTCCAACTCTTAAAGAGGCTATTGCTAAAAAACTCAAATGTGATAACAGTTTAGAATATGCACCAAACCAAATCATCGTAAACAATGGTGCAAAACATTCACTTTTTAATCTTTTTTCTGCAACTATTGAAGATGGAGACGAAGTTATCATCCCTGCACCATACTGGGTTACTTACCCTGAACTTGTAAAGTACTGTGGTGGTAAACCTGTAACAATAGCAACAGATGACTCAAGTGGATTCAAAATCACTCCAGAGCAGCTTAAAAGTGCTATCACTCCAAAAACAAAGATGCTTATCTTGACAACACCTTCAAATCCAACAGGAGCAGTTTACTCTAAAGAAGAGCTCACAGCGCTTGGTGAAGTGCTTAAAGGAACAAATATTCTTATTGCAAGTGATGAGATGTATGAAAAGCTTACATATGATGGTGAATTTGTTTCTACTGCATCTATCAGTGAAGATATGTTTAAACGTACGATTACGATTAACGGCCTCTCTAAATCTGTTGCTATGACAGGATGGAGATTTGGTTATATGGCTGCATATGACACAGAACTTATCAAAGCAACAAAAAAGCTTCAGTCTCAAAGTACATCGAATATCAATTCCATCACACAGTATGCTGCGATTTCTGGACTTGACGGTAGTGCGGATGATGATATCGCTATGATGAAAAAAGAGTTTGTAAAGCGTCGCGATGAAGCTGTAAAACTTTTCAATGAAGTAGATGGTCTTAGCGTACTTAAACCTGATGGTGCTTTTTATCTTTTTGTAAATATCAAAGAAATCAGCAACGATTCACTTACATTCTCACAAGAACTTCTAAAAAGTAAAGGTGTAGCAGTTGTTCCAGGTGTTGGTTTTGGTAGTGAAGGTTATTTTAGATTTTCATTTGCAACAGGTATTGCAACGATTCGTGAAGGAATCAAAAGAATTGATGAATTCGTCCAGGAGTTCAAAACAAAGTAGGTTTTTCAACCTACTTTAGCTCCTGAAGTGCTTTTATCACTTCATCTAAGTTTTCAAGTGGAATATGTACCTTCCACTCCGGATTATTAGCATCTCCACTTAAAGAGATTCCGATACTTGCCACTGTACCACTTCCCTCTCCATACGGATTCTCTAGTTTTGTTACAGAGATAACGCCATTTTGTGTTCCACTAAGTGCAATTGTCTTACTCATAAAAACTCCTTATATTTTATTTGATAAGTCTAGCAAGTTTTCCCTGAATTTTAAGCCATGCTTTGTGTTCCATAAATGGGAAGCCTGCAAATGTTTTTCCACTCTCTTTTACACTTTTTGTTACACCACTACGTGCTGCAAAAGTATTAAAAGGTGCGATCTCCAAGTGTCCTGCTGCACCTGACTGTGCACCAAACACATTGTTTTGGCCAATGATTGTTGAACCTGCAAAACCTGATTGTGCAGCTGCAACACTTCCTTTTCCAAAGACACAATTATGTGCTATTTGAATCAAGTTGTCTAGACGTGCACCTTTTTCTATAAGTGTAGAGCCAAATACTGCTCTGTCTATTGACGTGTTTGAACCAATTTCCACATCATCTTCAATAACAACATTACCTATATGGTATATCTTTTTATGCTCTCCGAGTCTGTTAGAAGCAAAACCAAAACCATCACTTCCAACTACTGTTCCGGCATGAATGATACAATCATTTCCAACCTTACAGTCACGGTAAATGACAACATTCGGATAAAGTATAGTATTGTCCCCTACTTCAGTACTTGAACCGACATAGACACCTGCCATAATAGTTGTGTTTTTCCCTATCTTCGCACCGGGTGCAAGTGTAGCTGTAGGAGCAACACTGCTGCCCTCTCCAACAAGAGCTTTGGGAGCATCACTATCTTCTAAAGGTGGTGCAAAATACTTTGAAAGTGTTGCCATCTGCCAGTATGTATCTTCAACGACAAGTGCCACTGAATGCATAGGGACATACTCTCTTGTAGCTTCTGTTACTAAAATAGCACCTGCTTTAGATGTTGGAATCTCTTTTACATATTTGGGATTTGCTACAAATGAGAGCTCACTCTCATTTGCATCTTTAAGGGTATTTAAGGAAAGGATTTCTTTATCATCACCATGAAACTCTGCACCGACTATCTTTGCAATTTCACTTAGCTTCATAATGCTATCTCTCGAGTGCTACAGCACCGCTTCGTACAATCTCTTTTGGATTGTATCGTTTGATGGCATTGAGGTAATTATCAACACGTTTTGGCTCATCTGCAACCATTGCGATAACGATATTGTCACCGACATTGACGATTTTACCGTTGTATGCTTCACTGATAGCATTAATATCGCTTAAATTCTCTGTGATAGGAAACTTAACCATTGCCATCTCTTTTTCTACCATATCTTCATGTTCATAAACACGAAGTACAGGGATGAGTTTATGCAGTTGCTTCGTGATTTGCTCCATTACACGCACAGACCCTGATGTTACAATCGTCAAACGAGAGTATTTTGAATCTGGGATCGGTGCAACTGTGAGTGATGTAATGTTATAACCACGCCCAGAAAAAAGGTCTGTAACACGAGACAAAACACTTGCTTCATTTACTACGATAACTGAGATTACTCTTCTTGCATTCTCACTCATTATTTACTCTCCTTTTTCTCTAATAGCATCATGTTAAAGAGGCTTCCACCTGCTGGGACCATCGGCATAACATTTTCAAATCTCTCAACTAAAACTTCAATAAAAGCAACAACACCCTTTTCCACAGCATCTTTGAGTGCTGCATCAAACTCCTCTTTTGTACGGACTCTGTATCCTATTCCACCGAATGCTTCTGAGAGTTTTACAAAGTCTGGCTGTACGCTTAAATCTGTCTCAGAGTGACGTTTGTCATAAAAGAGTGTCTGCCACTGACGTACCATTCCAAGGAAGTTATTATTTAAGATGATGTTGATAACCGGCAGTTTTTTCTCAACTGCTGTCATTAACTCTTGACAGTTCATTAGTATTGAGCCATCACCCGTAAAGTTTATACTTATCTTATCTGGAGAAGCCGCACGTACACCAAGTGCTGCAGGAAAACCAAACCCCATAGTACCAAGTCCACCTGAACTTATAAATTGACGCGGTCTGCTAAATGGATAGAACTGTGCTGTCCACATCTGGTGCTGTCCAACATCTGTAGAGATATTTGCATCATCACCAAGAAGCTCACCAACTCGCTCAATTACCCACTGCGGTTTAAGTCTCTCACTGTCCTCGTGATATGTAAGTGGATGCAGCTCATCAAAGTTATTGATAGTTTCTCTCCATGACTCATATCTCTCAGCATCGATTTTATCAACTTGCTCAAGCATCTCTAAAACAACGTTTTTAACATCTCCAACGATTGGAAAGTCTGCATTAACAAGCTTAGAGATAGAAGCAGGGTCAATATCTACATGAATAACTTCTGCATTCTTTGCAAATTCAGAAAGCTTCCCTGTTACACGGTCATCAAAACGTGCACCAAGAGCAATGATCAGATCTGTTTCACTCATTGCCATATTCGCAGCGTAAGACCCATGCATTCCAAGCATTCCAATAAGTAGATCATCATCATGTGCAAGCGTTCCACGTGCCATAAATGTCTCAACAGCAGGAATACCGGTTTTATGAACAAAATCTCTTACATCATATGCTGCATTTGCATTGATAATACCACCACCTAGATAAAAAAGCGGGCGCTTCGCTTTAGCGATTGCTTCCATCGCTTTTTTAATCTGACGAGGATTTCCTTTGACATGAGGCTTATATGTCTCAAGATTGAGATCGATATCATAATTAAACTCTGCGATCTGTGCTGTCACATCTTTAGGGATATCAACATGAACAGGACCCGGACGCCCAGAAGATGCAATATAAAATGCCTCTTTAAGTATGCGTGGAAGGTCTGCTGCATCAGTTACAAGATAGTTGTGCTTTGTACAAGAGCGTGAAATCCCTACTGCATCAATCTCTTGGAATGCATCTGTACCGATAAGGCTCATAGGTACCTGACCAGAGATAACAACTAAAGGAATAGAATCCATATAAGCATCTGCCAAACCAGTGACCGCATTTGTAAAACCAGGACCAGAGGTAATCATTGCAACACCTACTTTGCCACTTGCTTTTGCATATCCTTCTGCTGCGTGGACTGCTGCTTGCTCGTGACGATTTAAAATGTGTTGGAATTTGTCTTGTTTGTATATCTCATCATAGACATTCATTATTGCTCCACCAGGGTAGCCAAAAACTGTGTCTACACCTTCTGCAATAAGTGCTTCAATGACCATCTGTGCGCCACTAATTTGCATGAAAAGTCTCCTCTAATTGTTTATATATTAAAAATTTGCTCATTATATTAAAAAATAACTATATTAGAGGTTAAAAGGGGATGTAATTTCGAGACAAAAAGCTAATCTAAGATTGAATCGACTATCATTGATGGTCGCCACATTGTAAACGAACCTTTTTTCAAGAATTCAAGGTTCAATTTAGTCTCAGGGTACATATCTTGAAAAAGATTGAAAAATGCCTCTATTTGTTCTGAAACACCAAAGTTCACTACATAGTTTTTGATACTGTTTTCTATCTTTGGACGCTCTACTCCACGCTGCAAGGCATCTTCAAGCTGCACCATATATGCAAAAGCAAAAACAGTCGCAAGTGCTGCATACTTCGAACTTGTTCTCATATATTTCTGCATCACTGCTTTTACTCCGTTAATATTGCCAAATGCAGCAGCTGCATTTGCCGTATGCAGATCTTTATTCCACATCTGTTGCAGTTTTACGCCATCTTTTGTCTGCATCAGATCTTCAGAAACTGCCATCATATCATACGCTGTCTCCATATCATTGTCACGTACAGCATTGAAAAACTTTGCTTTTGATTCAAGATCTATCATAAAATTACGTGCTTCATCTTTAAAGCCTTCAAAATCCTGGAGTATACGCAGTATCTTAATAGCAGAATGAAGCTCCCCTTCTTGCATAAACTTTTGTGACTTTATATACAGACCATCAGCATACTTCATTAAACTCTCATACTCCGGCAACTCTCGCAAAAAAGGGTTCTGTTTTATAAGTTCTGAACAGATTGTAAACTCTTTTTTTGAAATCGCATTACGAAAACGCTTGTAGATTTCAGCCTTACTGAGTACTTCTTGAATAAATTTTGTTTTTTCACTCATACCTCGATATGGTGCCAATATCTCTTTTGCAAGCGGTGCTGTCTTTGGATCAAGTACATATTGTTGTGCTTGAAAAAATGCTTTTTTCCATCGCTTTTCAAGCGCTTTATATGTTGCAGACTCCTTATAGACAGGAAATCTGTTCGCAAGTCCGTAAGCAAGAGCAAGCTTGCCTTCTTTTGCAAACTGAACAAACTTCGGAAAGTCTGTATAGTCTCGAATGAGCTTTTGAATGATTTTATTTTTGCTTGGCATATGTTTAAACTGCCCAAAAATAAGCATCGCTTTTGCTCTGTCACCTTTTTGCAGTGCAATTTTTGCCTTTTGTAAAGAGTTTTCCCAAAAATTTGCAATCAGTGAATATATCTGTGTATAGACTAAAAGAGGATTGATATCAATGACTTTTTGAACCAATCCAAACTCTTTTTCCTGAAGTAACTTTTTTAAAGTATCAGTTCCCTCAAAAATATCATAGTAGATTACAAAACCATCTGCCGTCCCGATGATTAGAAAATCATTATCCTTATCAAATGCCAAACTTGTTACCGGTGAGGTTATCTTAATATATTTTGCAGAAATAAGTTTATAGGTTTTCAGATCAAAAACAATGATATAGCCAAGCTGTGTTCCTAAAAACAGGAACCTTTCTTCTCCATCGAGAACCAAGGCTGTCACTTCGTCATGAATTCCCTGCAGACGATTCAGTACTTTTCCACTGTAAATATTCCAGATAATTGCAGATGATTTTTTATCAATACTTATCAGTTTGTTTCTATGGAAAAACTTCAAATGCATAACAGGTGCAGAATGTGATTTCAACTTATTTTTTGGCGTCATGGTTACAAGAGAAAAAAGAGAGATTTTTCTGTCATAACTAGCAGTTGCAACCCAGTTTCCATTACCTGAAAATGCTATATCATTGATAGTATCTGCGTGAGGAGGCAGTGTAAAAACAAGTTTGCCACTCTCTATATCAAAAGCAAAACTTTTTCCGTCATCTCCACATGAAAACATATAGCGAGAAAGCGGATCAATAGCGACACAAGAGACTTCGCCATGGTGACGGTCCACTTTTGTTATCATCTTCTTTGTCTGTGTGCTAAATAATCTTGACTCTTTGAGATCTAAGGACAAAAGAGCAAAGTAGTTACCATCATTCGAAAAAGCAACTACAGGGGTTTTATAGCGTTTGTACGTAACCCCAACTTTAAAGCCGTTTTGTAGTTCAAGGTTCTCTTTATTAAAATAACGCACAGCCGTCTCTGCATCAACAACCAAAAGAGTATTGTCATCAAGAATTTTCATCAATATAACCGGTTTTACAACACTCTTACTCTGTACTATTTCCATAATAGACTCAATCCCTTAAATAACCCTCTTTTTTGAGAGCTGCGTGAATCTCATCTTGATGCTCTTTACCTTTTGTCTCCATATGTACCGTTACGTTTGCATCACCATAATCGAGTGATGTAGATGTTCTGTCATAAGCAATATGAACGATATTTGCATTGAGCTCTTGAAGTATCTCTGTAAAACGCATCAGTGATCCAGGTTTATCAACAAGCGTTACTGTAACTTTCATTTTACGATGCGATTTTAAAAGACCCTTTTCAATGATAACAGAGAGCAGTGTTACATCCATGTTTCCACCACTGAGTACTACAGCTACATTTTTTCCTTTGAGCTCATCGAGTTTATGATGAAGCAGTGCAGCCACGCCAACAGCACCAGCACCCTCAACGACAAGTTTTTGTTTCTCTAAAAGATACAAAATAGCACTTGCGATCTCTTCATCATCAACACTGAGTACTTTATCAACATTTTTAAGTGCATACTCAAGCGTTATAGGCGATGTATCACGTACAGCAATTCCATCAGCAATTGTTCTTACACTTGTTGAATCAATCGGTTTTTTATTTTCATATGACTCTTTAAAAGCAGGTGCACCGCTTGCACTCACACCTATTACTTTCACATCTGGGTTTGTCTCTTTAATTGCGGTAGATATACCTGCAATCAATCCACCTCCACCAATAGGTACAATAACAGCATCAAGTTCTTGGCATTTATCCAGTATCTCAAGTCCGATTGTTCCCTGTCCTGCGATAACATCTTCATCTTCAAAAGGGTGGACAAAAGTAAGATTGTTCTCTTTACCATATTGCAACGCATATTCATACGCTTCATCATAATTACTACCGGCAAGAATGACCTCGGCACCATAATGCTTCACACCATTTATCTTGGTAAGCGGTGTTGACTCCGGCATGATGATAACGGCTTTGATATCAAAAAGGTTTGCTGAAAGTGCAACTCCTTGCGCATGATTACCTGCACTTGCAGCCACTACACCATATTCACGTTCTTCTTGCGTAAGAGAGGCAATTTTATTGTATGCTCCACGGATTTTAAATGCACCGGTAATTTGCAGGTTCTCTTTTTTAAGATAGATATTTATACCTGTTATTTCTGAAAAATAAGGAGCATAAGCAAGAGGTGTCTGGGCTACAACCCCTTCGATTCGTTTTTTGGCTTCTTGGATTTTTTCTAAATGTAACAACTAAATAACCTATGCATAAATGTTTCTATGGTCAACCATAGCACACTGATTTTGGACAACTTTCATACCTGCATCTTGCGCTTTTTGCGCTGCTTCATTATTTACTATCCCCTGCTGTGCCCAGAAGACTTTTATATCACCACGTTCAATACAGGCATCTGCTACAGCATCAAGAGCGGCAGGCTTTCTAAAGATATTTACCATATCTACTTCAAAAGGGATCTCAGCTAATGAAATATAAACCTTTTCACCTAAAATTGTCTCACCTTTTGGATATACCGGTACTATCTTGTATCCATGCTCTTGCAAATATTTTGCAACTCTGTGACTTGCTTTACTCTCATCAGGAGAAAGTCCCAATACTGCAATAGTTTTTACACTGTCAAAAATCTCTTTAATCTCATCCATATTTGAATTTACTGTCGGAAATTCGCACTCCATTTCTGTCCTTTTTTATATTTTATCATTTCTCGTCAAATCGCTTAAATTTCCCTATTTAAGGGGTGTTCAAGCATTTTCTATGTTATCATACCTTTGCAAAAAAAGTCCAATTTACTCATATCATTTGGACTATTTTGGGACTCAAATCAATCAAGGAACCAGCTATGAAAACACTTTTAAAACGCATTCCTACCAACACAGCAGGGGTTTTTTATAAGGAAATTGTATCGAAAAATAATAAAATAATAGATAAAATCTTTTTAATCCGCTATACCGATGCAAATAACAAACAAAGGCTAAAAACTATAGGAAAAAAATCTGATGGCATTTCAGAGGCGTATTGTAAAGCAAAACTGAGCGAAATCACTACTCGTATCAAACATGGAGAAGATCTACCCCATATTGCAAGACAAAAATCCAAACTTACTTTTGATGATTTGGCAAATAAATATTTTGAGGATAAAGCATACACCACGAAAGAAGCTCAAAAAGAAAAAGCTCGATACTTAAACCATATTAAAAAGGATATAGGACACTATTACCCTGAGAATATTTCTTCAGATCAACTCTTAAAAATGCAATCCAATTTTAGAAAAAAATTCTCACCAAGAACTACAAACCATCTTATCTTTTGACTTAATTAAAAAAACGGGTGCTTAAAACACCTCTTAAAGTATGGTATATTGGGAGTAAACAAAGGTTTATTTACAAATGATTGTAAAAAAGCTCTAAAATATGTATAAATTGTCAATCT
>NZ_JALCZL010000069.1:0-564 GCF_039667035.1 Sulfurimonas sp. NWX79 | reverse complement strand
TTTGCACTAAAAAGTAAAAAAAAGTTACAATTTGAAACTTAAACCACCTCTTTGTTTTGCCCTGTTTTATTTGAAGATTTTGATCCAAACTTATATAAATCTGAATGAATAATTCCTGACTCTTTTTTCTCTTTTAACCTGTAGCTGTCTCCTTGTATATTGATGATATGAGAATGGTGCAGTAGTCTATCAAGAATAGCAGTTGTTACAACCTTGTCACCTGCAAATACCTGTGTCCATTTGCTAAAAACGAGATTCGAAGTAAGGATAGTAGAACCTTTTTCATACCGTTTAGAGATAATCTGAAAAAAGTGATTGGCTTCCTCTTTGTTCATGTTAAAATAACCTATCTCATCGATAACAAGTACAGAAGGGTTGGTTATTGACTTTAAAAAAGCATCGTACTTTCTCTCTTTTTTAGCTTTATTGGCATTAGCAAGCAAATCTGCAATCGTAGTGAACTTTGCTTTGTATCTGTGCTGTACAGCTTTATATGCCAAAGCAATAGCCAGATGGGTTTTTCCAACCCCACACTCTCCAAGGAGAATAATATTTTCATACCTT
>NZ_JALCZL010000068.1:0-593 GCF_039667035.1 Sulfurimonas sp. NWX79 | reverse complement strand
TCCTTTCAAAAAAGATGAAATGGAGTCTATCAAAAATTAATTTGATTTTTTAAGGTTTGTGTTTAAAAAGTAACTTTTAACTCACTTCCTTTAGTGCCAATTTTAGCAGTTCGTTTGACAACTGTGTACTCTTTTGATTTAGCACATAAAACAGAATCAACAAAATCCAAGTTTTTATTGTCAAATATCTCTAATGCCCTAAGCATATTTTCTTTCTCTGCAATGTGGATATTCATTAACAAACTTGTTAATGTTTCTTTTATCTCTTTTTTTTCAGTATGATAAACTTTTAACAATACAAAAACAACTTCCGCTAACACTTCGTTTGGAATCAAACACATATTGTTAAGCATACAATCTTTAGCTATCTCAAACATTTCAAGATTGTCTTTTAGAAGAAACCTTAAAATATAATTTGCATCTAAAATAATCATCTATACTTCTCAAGCACATGCATTTCCCAAGCTTTATCTGCAAAAAACGCACCAAATCGGACACCCATAACGTTTTAGTTCGGACACCTGTGACGGTTTTAAATCGGACAGTGATGACGGAAATGATTCGGACACTTTTACTAAAAAGCGTCAAGAAAG
>NZ_JALCZL010000067.1:0-618 GCF_039667035.1 Sulfurimonas sp. NWX79 | reverse complement strand
AACAGAAAAAACTAACAGATGGATATAAACCAAGAACAGTACAACTGATACTGGGGCTTGCAAGACAAATCATCAACTATGCCATAAATAATGAACTGATACTAAACTATACAAACCCCATCTCTAAAGGCAAAGTCAAAATGCCAAAATTTGATAATAAACAGATAGGATTTTTAACTAAAGATCAAGCAAAAGAGCTTTTAGAGAGATTAAAGTCTAAAAAAACACCGCTAACTTACCGCTTAACAGTTCTTCTTTTGTATACTGGTGCCAGATTTAGTGAGGTTGCTTCACTTACTTGGGATGATATAGATTTTAACAACAGACTTATATATTTCAAATCAAATAAAAATGGTAATGATAGAAAAATATATATTTCAGATTTGGCACTGAATGTGTTAGTTGAGCTTTTTAATGAGAAAATAAATAACCTTGTTATCCCTGCCTCCAATGGCAAGCAACTCATTCAAATGCCTCGTCAATGGCAAGAGATGGTAGATGAGATGCTTCCAAACAATGACAAGGCTGGCAAATACAGAATAACTATACATAGCTTAAGACACACCCATGCTTCATGGATGGCAATTGCAGGTGTAAGCATTATGCATATAAAAGAGC
>NZ_JALCZL010000066.1:0-618 GCF_039667035.1 Sulfurimonas sp. NWX79 | reverse complement strand
GCTCTTTTATATGCATAATGCTTACACCTGCAATTGCCATCCATGAAGCATGGGTGTGTCTTAAGCTATGTATAGTTATTCTGTATTTGCCAGCCTTGTCATTGTTTGGAAGCATCTCATCAACTATTTCCTGCCATTGACGAGGCATTTGAATAAGTTGCTTGCCATTGGATGCTGGGATAACAAGGTCATTTCTTTTTTCATTAAAAAGTTCAACTAGCACATCAAGTGCTAAATCTGAAATATATATTTTTCTATCGTTACCATTTTTATTTGATTTGAAATATATAAGTCTGTTGTTAAAATCTATATCATCCCAGGTAAGTGAAGCAACCTCACTAAATCTGGCACCAGTATACAAAAGAAGAACTGTTAAGCGGTAAGTTAGCGGTGTTTTTTTAGATTTCAATCTCTCTAAAAGCTCTTTTGCTTGATCTTTAGTTAAAAATCCTATCTGTTTATTATCAAATTTTGGCATTTTGACTTTGCCTTTGGAAATGGGGTTTGTATAGTTTAGTATCAGTTCATTATTTATGGCATAGTTGATGATTTGTCTTGCAAGCCCCAGTATCAGTTGTACTGTTCTTGGTTTATATCCATCTGTTAGTTTTTTCTGTT
>NZ_JALCZL010000065.1:0-625 GCF_039667035.1 Sulfurimonas sp. NWX79 | reverse complement strand
CGGGAAGCCAACCTTCGGGGGGCTACCGCTTACGGTGGAATTAGCGACTGGGGTGAAGTCGTAACAAGGTAACCGTAGGAGAACCTGCGGTTGGATCACCTCCTTTCTAGAGTAAAGAGCAATCATTCGTTTGATTGGCTCACTAAAGAAGAAGCATTAAAATGCACTCCAAGTGAGGCACTAAATGCCGAATCGGAAATCTCACAAAACAAGGGAACCGCTCACGAAGTGATGTTTCTTTAGAAGATGTTATTTCTAGTTCACTTGCTTGCTTAGTTTTCAGTGATCTATGTTATTTTACAAATCACTACAAAAAGTTTTACAGTCATGGGGAATTAGCTCAGCTGGGAGAGCGCCTGCCTTGCACGCAGGAGGTCAGCGGTTCGATCCCGCTATTCTCCACCATTAAAAATTAAACTTTTTATGTTCATTAAATTACAATTGTTAAAGTCAACAACTATAGTTAAGAAACTATTTATTGAATTAAATAGTGGAAATAATTATAAACTAAATAACTACAAATAAATGGATTCATTCAATCTTATTTTTTGAATTGTGAAAACAGTACATTAAATAAGGTAGTGAAGCAAAACAAGGGAACCGCTTTTTACGTAAGTAAAAATGT
>NZ_JALCZL010000008.1:0-84608 GCF_039667035.1 Sulfurimonas sp. NWX79 | reverse complement strand
ACAACAGACCACGAAAATCTCTTGGCTTTAAAACTCCTGCTCAAGTTTTTTATGCTACAGTTTCAAAAGTAATGGCTGCATAATTAAGAGGTGGAAATTGCATTTATTGGTTGAATGGGCGTTTGGTTTTTTGACACCGAATGGCACCGAGTTTGACACCGAGAAAGTTATTAGGTTGTTTAAAGTCCGAGTTTATGGGGGTTAAGTATATAGGTGGATGGGGTAGAGGGATTCGAACCCCCGAATATCGGTACCAAAAACCGAGGCCTTACCGCTTGGCGATACCCCAATGTATGTAGTTGATAGACGAAATATCAATTTGGTTGCGGAAGCTGGATTTGAACCAGCGACCTTCGGGTTATGAGCCCGACGAGCTACCGAACTGCTCTATTCCGCGGTGTTTTAAACACTTTAACTCTGTGTTTGTGAGCGAAATTATAGACAAAATTGTATTTAATGTCAAGAGTATTTTAAAAAAAATTGTTAATTTTTTATTGACCTCTTTTTAATGAAGATTGCTATATAATATGTCAATAATAAATATTGATGAAAAAGAGAAAAAATGACACCGATTGAGAGAGTTTTACAAGCCATTGAAGATATCAAAAAAGGGAAGATGGTCATCATGATTGATGATGAAGACAGAGAGAATGAGGGTGATTTGGTTTATGCTGCAGCTTTCTCCACTCCTGAACATGTAAACTTTATGGCAACACATGCAAGAGGGCTGATCTGTGTGGCACTCTCACGTGATATAGCAAACAGGTTAGACCTTAACCCTATGGTAAGTTCAAACACATCATCATATGAGACAGCATTTACTGTTTCTGTCGATGCTAAGAGTGCTTCTACGGGGATCTCTGCAAAAGAGAGAGATGATACCATCAAGATTCTTGCAAACCCTATCTCAAAAGCTGATGAACTTGTAAAACCCGGGCATATCTTTCCGCTTATCGCAAAAGAGGGTGGTACACTTGTTCGTACAGGGCATACAGAGGGTTCCGTTGACCTTTGTCGTTTAGCAGGGCTTAGTGAAGCGGGTGTGATTTGTGAAATCATCAAAGATGATGGAGAGATGGCTCGCCGTGATGATCTGGATATTTTTGCAAAAGAGCATGACCTGCATACTGTTTTTATCTCTGATATCGTAGAGTATCGTTTGGCAAATGAGCGTCTTGTAAATGAAGTAGATGTAGAGGAGATAGAGTTTTTTGGTGTAAAAGTTACACGTCATACCTTTAAAGACCATGATGGTATTGAGCATACTGCTATCTTGTTTTATAGTGCAGGAGAAGTTGCAAATGTCCGTGTGCACAATGTTATACCTGACTGTGAGCTTCTTTTAAACCAAGAGAAGTATAACAACCTTATCAAATCGATAGAGTATCTCAAACAAAACAGTGGTGTTTTACTTTTTATCAATAAAACAAATCACCAGGATAATGCTGCCATGAAAGAGTTTGGTATTGGTGCACAGATTATCAAGTCATTTGGTATCTCTAAAATGAATCTTATCACTTCTTTAAAACCAACTGACTTTGTAGGACTGAGTGGTTTTGGTCTTGAGGTCAATGAGGTTATTGATATTTAATGCTTCGACTTTTTTTAGTGTTACTGCTGTGTCTTGTGTTAGAGGCAGATGAAGGGCTTGTAACACGTCAAAAGGTACTGATGGGTACCTTTGTGACGCTTTCTGTTGAAAGTGCGCATAAAGAGCTTATAGAGCCTTCTTTTAGAGTGCTTAACAATATTGAAAAATCTCTCTCCAGTTTTGATGAAAACTCTCCGATTTATAAACTCAATCATAACAAAAGTGCTAAACTTGATAGTTACAGTTATGAAGCGCTTCAACTTTCTTTGGAGTATTACAAACAGACAGACGGCTACTTTGACATTGCCATTGGAAAAATAACAAAAGATCTGTATCGTTTTGGCCAAGATGAGCGAGTAGCTGTGAAAAAAGAATTAAAAGCAGCTTCTACAGATATGAACGGGTTTGAGTTCAACAAAGATGAAGCAATCATTACAGACGATATAAAAGTAGACCTTGGTGGAATGGGGAAGGGCTATGGAGTCGACAAAACAGTAGCATTTTTAAAAAAGCATAAGGTGCAAAAAGCCATTGTTGCATTGAGTGGTGATATTCGCTGTATCGGAGGCTGTAAGGTAATAGTAAATAATCCTCTGCGTGAGGATATACCTTTAGCAAGCTTTACGATAAATAACAGCGGTGTGAGTACAAGTGGAAATTATAATCGTTATGTAAAAGAGAAAAAGTATAACCATCTCATCAATCCAAAGACAAAAGAGTCTGCGTCTAACTTTTTGTCTGTAACACTCATTTCAAAACTGCCTTCTGCAACACTTGATGCCTATGCGACAGCTGTAAGTGTCATGCCTAAGAACAAAGCCTATATGTTTTTGGATTTACAGCCACTTGCATATATTATTTTAGAATCAGACAAGAGCTTACATATCAGCCATGATATCAATGATTATGTAGATGATCTAAAACGCAAATGATTCTGTTTTTAAGACCTTTATCTTTGTAAGTTCTTTGTCTTTATCAAGTTGCAGTTCTTTTGCTGCCTCTTTTGATATGAGTCGAAAACCTAGAGTTATTATCAGCTGGTCGCCTTTTTTCAGTTTTGTATCATAGTTGATACTCTTTTTCGCATAGATGAGTGTATCTTTTAAAACTTCTGTTGCTTCAAAAGGCATGCTTGTTTTTCCATCTTTTCCAAATGTGCGTTTAAATATGTATGGTTTTAGTGCAATGTGTTTTCCGTCTCGGACGATTTTTACTTCCAAAATACCTTCTCTGTAAGCCTGACCAAAAAGAGCATGATTGGCTTGGTTGATAATATTTACAGTAAAACCTTTTGTATCTTTTGTTACATCAATATCAATATATTTACCTAAATCTTTTGAGAACTTATGCAGACCCGCTATGCCATGGTAAGCGTGTGTCTTACTATCTCTGAGTGTTGTTTTTGAGCCCATTGTCTTTGGCATATGACAGGAGATACAGGTCTCTTTGTCTTTTTTATCAATGTAGGCATCAAGCATAACAACATCGAAGCCGTGAGCATTGTTCACGTGAGAGTGGCATCCCATACAGACATTGCCATTATAGTAGTTTTCATTATTATACTCTATTTGATGATATGGTGAGTTTTTAGAGCGTTTGATAAGACCGAAAAATGAGCTAGTTGTCTCATACTTTACTTTTGCTTTTTCTTTTTTATCGGCTTCGGCACTGTAAAAATCTCTTTTTTTGTCACTGAGCACGTTTTTATTTTGCTCGTCATGCTCTTGAATATTAGTTATGGTATGACAATAGACACATGAGATAGGCTCTTCTTTTGCCTCTTTTTGTGTTTTTGCACTTGGTGAGTGGCATGCTTTACATTCATTTTTATCTGTAACTTGTTTTTCTTTTTCAAAGACAGCTTTATAGATTTTATCACTCTCAAGAGAGGATTTTCTATGGATGGAACTGTAGTACTCTTTATAGATAAGCGGATGACACTTTTGGCAAACTTTACTCTCACTTGCCAGCAGTGAACTGAGATTAAGAACGATAAATAGTGTAAGGAGTAGTTTTTTCATAGAAAAGATTGTACCTTATTTATCATAAATTATACTTTTAAAAAGTATAAACAGAATATATAATAGTGTTACTTGGAAAAGAAAAAAGGAGATAATTTTCATATAGACAAAGAAAGAAAAGCCCATAAGAATCAAAAAAGGTGAAAAAAGTTCTAAAAAGGCACTCAAAAATGTGAGGAGTATGATAAAAGTAATCTCTTTTGTATTACGTTTTTTAGTAAAGATCACAAAATGTAGAACGACCATTACAAAAAGCCCAAAGGCAAAGATGTGAGGAAGGATGATCTTTAAAAGACCTGTATATGTTTTTGCCGGTGTAAAAGTAGCTTCATTTCCTAGGTAATAGTGCAGAACACTCTCATAGGAAAATCCAATCTTATCTGCAAATATCATGGCACTGCTTAACAGCAGTAAGATACTAAAGAGTAAAAAGTAGCCTATTGCATATCTATATGCTTTATGTAACAAGGTTGAGCTCCCATAAAGAGCGTAGTGTCATCCAAAGTGCTATGATATGCCATGCAAAAAAGGCGACTAGATAGATAGTCGTAAATTGAGCTGAATAAAAATAGGCAGCAGTAAGTGTTATCGGAGTCAAAAGTGCAAAGAAGACGAAAAGATTCATACTTAAAATGGTATTTGTTTTATGATGTAAAAGACGAATATATACGGCACTCAGTGTAAGAACAAGCATCATTAAAAAAAAGATTTGCATATGAACAAACTCTAAAAAGACAGATTTGTTCATCGGGTCTAAGAACTCATCGGCATTTCCAAAAAGTGTTGTTTGAATGGTACCTGTTGTGATACCCATAGTATGTGATTTTACAAAGACATCAACAAGCAGATAAAGTAGTATAAAAATTAAAAGCCTATTGAGTAAGGGCTTCATTATTTTGTCTTGTTTTACATTTTTTATCAGAGTAAAACGCAATTACTTCCCTTTTAAAAGTTTATTGTAGATTGCAAAGGCGATGCGTGAGCTGTCAGTGACACTTCTTGCACTGAGTGTTGCTCCTGTGATAGTGGGAATATCACGTGAGAGTTGCAGCATTTTATTGGTTTTTATATCTCTGAACTGCTCTTGCCATGTTTTACTTGGAATATACTCATGTGGTTCATTAAAGGCAATAATCTCGATACCTTTAAGTGTTCCATCGCTGATAAGGTACATAACAACACCATTTTTAGAGCGTACTTTTTTATTGATCAAAATTCCGTATCCAAGAATCTTTCCATCTTTTTTTGCTGTATAGATACGATAAATTTTGGTTGTCAGTTTTGTTTTTGCTTCTGCCTGTACTTTTTTAAAATCCTCATTTGAAAGAAGGATGTTTTTCTTACTTATGGTAACACTTTTACCATAGTTCTCTTTCATGGCATCTATCGGTGAAAGAAGAACTTTCGCCGATAGATTTGCTGTCAAAAAGATAAAGAGTAAAGAGAAGATAAATGTTTTTTTCATAAGCTAACTCTTGTGAATTTTTTTATCATTATAGCAAAACTCTAAAAGATAAAGCCCATAGAGAGACTAAATGTATCAGAATCTATACCACTGTTTGCATAATCATTATCTGCCATTGCATAGTCCATTTTAAAAACTACTTGCTCATGCGGATAAAAATTTAGACCTACTGTTGTAATGTTCACTGTATCAAAATTCTCTGGAGCTGTACCAACTGTTTTACTTTGTGGATTCAGGCTTTCATATTGTACAAAAAGAGGTAAAGTATAACTGCTTTTTGTCAGTGACAAGATATCAAAACTTGCATTGAGATAGCCTCCTTTGGCCTCTTTTGCTATCGATGGTGTTGTAAAAGCATCTGTTTTTGAACGGGATGTCTCTGTATAAACACCATAGAGTCTAAAACCACTGTTTGTATAGTCAATATGGGTGTCCCACATAGTAAGAGTATTGTCCGTATACAAAGAAGCACCTAAAAGCAAACCATTGATACCTGTATAATCTACTCTAAATGTTCCACCGATTTTTGGATCTGTGTTTTTAAAAGAGCCACCTCGTCCGCCACGTATCCACTTTTCACCATTTGCTGCAGTATCTAAACCTGTTATGAGTGCAGCTTTGTATGTTAGAGATTCAACTATATCTCCGTACGCCATTACACCACTTTCATTCCAGGTAGAAGGGATAAGATATTTTGCACTCTCAGGACGCTGTACTGTTGTAAAGAGTGTTGGCTCATGTCTCTCATTGATAAGTCCCATAGGCACTAAAAAGTTACCAACTCGAATGTTTGCATTTTGATTGATGAGAAAATCAAGATACATGAACTCTAAAATAACTTCGCCACCTACAGATGTCCCTCCATTATTTTCAATTCCACCGTGTTCAAACTCTATCTCTGTATTTAAAATGATATTATCAGAGAATTTATATCCTATGTAGGGTACAAACCTATAGACATCTACTGTTGAAGTAGAACCGCTTTGATTTGCAAGTTTTTTGTTTGCATAATACATTTCTCCATACCCACCTATACTTAATGGTGATTTTGAGTAATAAACTTTTGATGCAGCAGCACCAAGACCACTGTGTGATTTTTCTGTATCAACTACCGTATAATTAAATCCGGTCTTTAAATCACTTGTTTCATCAATAAGCGTCTGTGTTATCTCTTTTAGAGAAGCTATCTCTTTTTTGAGTTTAACAATATCCTCTTTCTCATCTGCAAAAGATGCACTACTTGTGAGTAACATACCAGCCAAAGCTAGTGAGATTTTTGTTTTTTTCATTATGAATTCCTTTTATTTTAATTATGATATTTACTATCAAAATCTTTTATGTTGAAATAGTACAAAATTTTTTTTATAAAGTCAATAGTTATGATAATTAATATCAATATTTAAGAAAAGAATGTTGATATATGACAACATTTTATTTACATTTAGAGGAGTATAATATAAGCGTGTTGATGGAGAATAATGATGGAAAATGTTAAATGGTTTAACGAAATAGGCATAGAGGATGTTGCAGAAGTTGGTGGAAAAAATGCTTCGTTGGGTGAAATGTATCAAAACCTCACGCAGCTAGGTGTACGTGTTCCAAATGGTTTTGCCGTTACATCAAGTGCATACAGATATATACTTGATACCAATAATGCATGGGAAAAACTCCATACAGAACTTGATAATTTAGATATAAATGATGTTGATAGTTTGCAAAAGCATGGGAAGGCATGTAGAGATATCATATATAGTTGTGAAATGCCTGATGATTTGAAGCAAGATATCTTAAATGCTTATGCAAAACTCAAAGCGGAATATGGTGAAGAGCTTTCGCTTGCTGTTCGTTCCTCTGCTACTGCTGAAGACTCTCCTGAAGCCTCTTTTGCAGGACAAAATGATACTTATCTGAATATTTCCACGGAAGATGAGCTTTTAGATGCCTACAAAAGGTGTCTCGCCTCCAATTTTACAGACCGTTCTATCCATTATAAGTATGACAATGGTTTTGATTATTTAAAAGTCTATCTTTCTGTTGTTGTAATGAAGATGGTTCGCAGTGACATAGGGGCAAGTGGTGTAATGTTCTCTCTTGATACGGAAACTGGGTTTGAAGATGTTGTTTTTATAAATGCGGCACTTGGGCTTGGTGAAAATGTAGTACAAGGAAGTATCAATCCTGATGCCTTTTATGTTCACAAACCGACATATAATGAGGGTTTTCGTGCAGTACTTAAGCGCTCACTGGGCTCAAAAGAGCAAAAGATGATATTTACAGATACCATCAATCTTGACAATATCGCAGTTGAGTATACAAAAAATATTCCTACCACTCAAGAGGAACGTAGCCATTTTTGTATTACAGATGAGGATGTGATGGTACTTGCAGGTTATGCTATAAAAGTGGAAAATCATTACTCCAAAAAAGCCGGTTTTCATAAACCGATGGATATGGAGTGGGCAAAAGATGGAATAGACGGACATCTCTATATGGTTCAAGCAAGACCTGAGACTGTAGAGTCCCAAAAAAAAGGTAATGTGCTCGAGATTTATCATCTTAAAGAAAAAGGCAAAGTGATTGTTAGCGGTCAGGCTATCGGTACAAAAATTGGTCAGGGAAAGGCACACTACATAAAAGATGTCAGTGAGCTGAATACTTTTAAAGCCGGAGAGGTTTTGGTCGCTGATACCACATCACCTGACTGGGAACCTGTGATGAAGATAGCATCTGCTATTGTTACAAACAAGGGAGGACGTACCTGTCATGCGGCGATACTGAGTCGTGAACTTGGTATTCCTGCAGTTGTCGGATGTGATAATGCTACAGAGCTATTAACAGATGCTAGTGATGTGACTGTCAGCTGTGCAGAAGGTGAAGAGGGTTATGTTTATGAAGGTAGACTCGCTTTTGAGATTCAAAAGACAGATCTGAGTAATCTGCCAAAAACGAAAACAGCAATTATGATGAACCTTGGCAACCCTGATCAGGCCTTTTCACTTTCTTCCCTTCCGGTAGATGGTATTGGACTTGCCCGTATGGAATTTATCATAAATGAATATATCAAAGCACATCCAATGGCACTAAAACATCCGGAGCGTGTTGATGATAGGACTAGAGAGCAGTTACAGGAGCTCACGCAGGCATATGATTCTATGGAAGATTTCTTTGTAAAAACGCTCTCTGAAGGTGTGGCAACCATTGCATCGAGTGTTTATCCTAAACCTTGTGTGGTACGTATGAGTGATTTTAAATCCAATGAGTATGCAACACTTTTAGGTGGAAGCAGTTTTGAACTTCAAGAAGATAACCCGATGATAGGGTTTCGAGGAGCCTCACGATATGCGCATCCAAATTATGAAGAGGGGTTCGCCTTAGAATGTGCTGCGATGAAACGTGTGCGTGAGGAGATGGGCTTTACAAATGTAATCTTAATGATTCCATTTTGCCGTAGAGTAGAAGAGGGTAAGCATGTTATCGATACAATGGCGAAATATGGTCTCAAACAGGGTGAAAACGGACTGCAAATCTATGTAATGTGTGAGATACCAAACAATGTGATCAGTATTGATGCCTTTAGTGAAATCTTTGATGGTTTTAGTATAGGAAGCAATGATCTCACGCAGCTCACACTTGGCGTGGATCGCGACAGTGAAATCGTTGCATTTGATTATGATGAACGAGATGAGGGTGTTAAGGAGATGATTAAGATGGCAGTAGAAGGGTGTAAACGTAACAATCGGCACAGTGGTATCTGTGGTCAGGCACCCTCAGACTATCCTGAAATGGCAGAATATCTGGTACGACTTGGTGTGGATTCTATGAGCTTAAACCCTGACAGTGTTCTAAAAACCATACAGAACATAGGTTTTTTAGAAAAAAAACTTACAAGAGCCTAAAATGAAAATTGCATTTTTTGAGATAAAACCGGAAGAACAGGAGTTTTTTACAAAAGCTTTGGTGTCCGAGAAGCTCTTTTTCTTTGAAGATACCATTAATGAAGTTATTTTAGAAGATAGAGATTATGATATTGTCTCTGTATTTGTGCATTCAAAAATTTCAGATGAGATTTTAGAAAAACTTCCGAAGTTACAATATCTGCAAACACGTTCAACAGGTTATGATCATATAAAATGTGACTTGCTTTATAAAAAAGGTTTGCTTCTTTCGAATGTGGCAGGATATGCCGGACCTGCTGTCGCAGAATTTTCCTTCTCTTTACTTTTAAATGCTACACGGCATACGTATACAGCACTAGGGCGAACAAAAGAGGGTGATTCTCACTATAGTGATCTAAAAGGAATCGAACTCTTTGGCAAAACAATCGGTATTTTGGGCTTAGGTACGATTGGCTCCCAGATGGCACGTATCGCTTGTGGTTTTGGTATGAAAGTACTGACATATTCTCGGACAAAAAAAGATATTGTAGATGAACTGCAAATAGATTTTTGTAATCTTGAGATAGTTCTCAAAGAGAGTGATATCATTATGATGGCACTTCCACTCACACCAGCAACACGGCATATATTAAATATGGAAAATAGTAATTTACTAAAAAAGAGAGCTATAGTTGTAAACACTGCTCGAGGTGAACTTATTGAAGATAATGTATATGAAAAAGTAGCCAATATATTTTGTTTGGATGTTATTAGTAAGCAAGAATATATAAAAGAAGATAATATTCTCTATACACCACATATGGCCTACTACACAAATGAAGCACTGCAGAGAATCATGCAGATTTCTCTAAAAAATATAGAAGCATTTTTATCATCAGAGGCATTACCCAACTGTTTAAAACTGCCGTGTCAAAAGGACTATAGATGAGAAAGGGAAATGATGAGCTTTCTAATCTGACAGGACTGAGCGAAGAAGAAGTTCATGAACGACTGCAAAAATACGGTTACAATGAGATAAATGAGAAAGAGGAGAGTTGGTTACATCGTTTTTTTCGTCGATTTTGGGGACCAATTCCATGGATGATTGAAGTTGCAGCCATTCTTTCTGCAGTTGTGAAGAGATGGGAAGACTTTATTATCATAATTATTTTACTCTTCGTGAATGCTATAGTTGATTTCTATCAAGAGTCCAAAGCTTTGAATGCAATAGCAGTGTTAAAGAAAAGATTAGCACGAAAAGCATTGGTATTACGTGAAAATGAATGGATGGAAATTGATGCAAAAGAGATAGTACCTGATGATATTATAAAAATAAAGATAGGCGATATAGTACCTGCAGATGTTGCGTTGTTGCAAGGAAGTGAGTTTTTGCTTGTTGATCAGTCTGCACTTACAGGTGAATCTTTGCCTGTTCGAAAAAAAACAGGTGAGACATTGTATGCAAATGCCATCATTAAACAGGGTGAAATGGTAGCACGGGTTACACAAACAGGAAAAAATACCTATTTTGGAAAGACAGTTGGACTTGTGGCAAAAGCCCAAAATGAAGAGGTAAGCCATTTCCAAAAAATGGTTATAAAGGTAGGGAATTTTTTAATCTTTTTAACACTCTTTATGATTGCTATCATTATTTATCATGGTATCCAAACAAATCAGCCTACAGTTGAGTTATTAATCTTTGCACTTGTTTTGACAATCTCTGCTATTCCAGTTGCCATGCCGGCAGTTTTAACTGTTACTATGGCCATAGGTGCAAGAGCTCTGGCTGCCAAAGAGGCTATTGTGAGTCGCTTGGCTGCTATTGAAGAGATAGCAGGTATGGATGTATTGTGTTCCGATAAAACAGGCACATTAACACAAAACAGAATGAGCCTGGCGGAACCATATTTAGTAAAGGATACAACGCAAGAAAAACTGATGCTTTATGCAGCACTGGCAAGTAAAAAAGAGAATCAAGATCCTATTGAAAAGCCTATCTTTGATTATATAGACAAATATAGCCTTCAAAGTGAAATTGCAGCACATAAATTGAAAAAATTTCTTCCATTTAATCCTGTTCATAAAAGAACAGAAGGGATTTATGAAGATGAAAATTGTGAACTTATCTTTACAAAAGGTGCCCCGCAGGTTATTATAGAACAGAGTGATGAAAAAGAGTTTGACAAAGAAGCAGCTTATAAAAAAGTAGAATATTTTGCTTCTGAGGGTTTTCGAACCTTGGGTGTCGCTTATAGAAAATGTGAAGAGGATCTGTACCATTTTATAGGACTGATTCCTCTTTTTGATCCACCTCGTGAAGATTCTGTAGAAGCTATAGCCGAAGCCAAGGCAAAAGGTATTACAGTTAAAATGATTACAGGAGATAATCTTGCTGTTGCAAAATATATTGCATCTTTGCTAGATATTGGAGAAAAGATAGAGGATATCCATATACTTAAAGGAGAATCAGTCGAGGAGTATATCTATCTTTCAAAAATATTATCCAAAGCTATTGTTCAGTCATTACAACCTGATGTAGCACAGGAGAAGATAGATGAAGAGGTAACCAAGATTGTTAAAAAAGTTCAAAAAGAGCTTTATAATATGCCGCTTCCAAAAGGGAGTGTTAAAAAACATGAGTCAGAGATCATTGCACTTATAGAGTATGCTGACGGTTTTGCACAGGTTTTTCCTGAAGATAAATATTTTATAGTCGATGAACTGCAAAAGGCCGACCATATTGTCGGTATGACAGGAGATGGGGTCAATGATGCACCGGCACTTAAAAAAGCAGATTGTGGAATAGCAGTCAGTGGTGCTACAGATGCTGCACGTGCTGCAGCCGATATTGTACTTATGGCTCCTGGTCTGAACGTGATTGTTGATGCTATTAAAGAGTCAAGACAGATTTTTGAACGTATGAAAAGTTATACAATTTTTCGTATTGCTGAAACCATACGTGTCATTATTTTTATGACACTTGCAATTGTTGTATATGATTTTTATCCTATTACCGCTTTGATGATAATTATACTTGCACTTCTTAATGATATACCAATTATGAGTATAGCCTATGATAATACAAAGTTGCGTGAGACACCTGTACGCTGGGATATGAAAGAGGTTTTTGTTCTGGCTTCCTGGTTGGGAATAGCAGGAGTGCTTTCTTCCTTTTTACTCTTTTGGATATTAATCTCATATATGGATCTGCCACTTGAACTGGTTCAAAGTCTGTTTTTTGCAAAACTGGTTATTGCCGGACATGGTACAATATACAATATGCGTATAGATGACTGGTTCTTCAAACGGCCATGGCCTTCTAGGACACTTTTTAGTGCAACTTTTTTAAGTCGTGTTACTGGAACAATAATTGCCGTATATGGTTTTGATCTGATGGCGCCAATCGGTTGGGGATGGGCTGGCTATATGTGGGCTTATGCTCTTGTGTGGTTTGTGTTTAATGATGCTGTAAAAATGGCTGTACTTAAATATTATAGAACAAGATATAATGAGGATATCATATGAAAAATGAAAAAACAAGTTTACCTTGGGAACATCCCAAACTAAAAGCGGAAGATCCAAAATCGTTAGAGCTTATTAAAAAGATTATGAAAAGTCCTACATATACTATGGCTGAACAAGATGAAGCGTTTATGCACTCTTATGAAGCTAGAGGAATTCGTCTTGAAATCGACTATTTAAAAGCAGAGCTGAAGATGAATGAATATGGCATCGAGCATACGATAGTTGTCTTTGGGAGTGCACGTATAGTTGAGCGCGAGACTGCACTGAAACGACTGCGAACCATTGAAGAGATGCTTCAAAAAAATTCAGATGATAGAGAGCTTTTATGGGAACTGTATGTTGCTGAACGTATGGTTGGAAAGAGTATCTATTATGAAGATGCAAGAAAATTTGGGCGTTTGGTAGGAAAAAGCGGAGAGACTGTCGAAGATTGTCGTGTTACTTTAATGACAGGTGGTGGTCCAGGTATCATGGAAGCAGCTAACCGTGGCGCTTATGATGTTGGAGCAAAAAGTATAGGACTCAATATCAAACTCCCGCATGAACAGTATCCAAATCCTTATATAACCCCTGATTTATGTTTCTTGTTTCACTATTTTGCAATAAGAAAGCTTCATTTTTTAAACAGAGCCAAGGCTTTGGTTGTGTATCCTGGAGGTTTTGGAACTTTTGATGAACTTTTTGAGACCTTGACACTTGTTCAGACAGGAAAAACAAAAGATATACCTGTGATTTTAGTAGGGAAAAAGTACTGGAAAAAAGCGATAGACTTTGAATTTTTAAAAGATGAAGGCGTAATCGCTCCTGAAGATATAGATGTATTTCATTATGTAGATAATGCTGAAGAAGCTTGGGAGTATATACTCTCTTGGCATAAAAAACAAGGAAAACCACTCTATGAATCTTAATCCTGAATTACTTCACTTTCTCGTTGTAACTGTTTTTAGCTTTTTAATCGGTCTTGAAGTAAAATCATACCGCAGTCAGTTTACAAATGCAGAGAGTGAGAATTATTTCTTTGGTGATGTCCGAACATACAGTTTTGTAGGTATTTTGGGTTATGTTCTTTTTCTACTGGAGAGTACAACTTTACTGCTTTATCTGGCAGGTTTTTTTTCTATAACACTTCTTTATGCAATTTTATACAGCAGAAATCTTTTAGAAAAAAAACGCAGTATCTTACTTTATATTGTAATGCTCCTGGTTTACAGTTTTGGTGCATTGATCCAAACGCAACCACTTTGGATGAGTGCACTGTTATATGTAAGTATTGTTTTTATTCTCAATTCAAACAGAGGTATTGAGAAGTATGTAAAAAATATCAATATCAGTGAGTTTGAAACACTTGGAAAGATGGTACTGCTCTCTGCTGTTATATTACCACTACTCCCTGATACAAAAAGTATTCCTTACATTCCACTCTCCCCGTTTAAAATATGGCTTGCCGTTGTTGTAATCTCGGGTATCAGTTATGGTGGCTATATCTTGCAAAAGTACTTTTTCCCATCAAAGGGCTACTTTTTAACAGGGATTTTTGGAGGCTCTTACTCTTCAACGGCCACAACGGTTGTCCTGGCTCGTAAGGCAAAACATCTTGGAGGGCGTAATGTCATAGATGCAGCCATTATCTCAGCGACTTCGGTGATGTATCTGCGTCTTATTGTAATAGCACTTTTGTTTAATTTTGAGATTGGAAAGATGCTTTTGTTACCATTTATAGTGTTGGCGGTATTTGGTTTTACTGTAGCAGCTTTCTATCTACGAAATACACAAGAGAGAAAAGAACACCCTGACATTGTTGATAAAAACCCTTTAGAGTTGAAAACTGCATTTATATTTGCCTTTTTATTTGTTGCGATGATGATTATCACACAGTATGTGACAGAGGATTATGGAAAAGTTGGACTTGAGATTCTTGCGTTTGTTGTTGGTTTTACAGACATTGATCCTTTTGTTCTCTCAATCCTCACAGGAAAATTCAATATAACATCAATACAGATTACAGTAGCCATTATGATAGCAGCAGGAAGTAATAATTTATTAAAAGCTCTCTATGCGCTCTGGTTTGGCAGTGTCAAAAAAAGTTATAAATCAGCGTTGTGGTTGGCAGTTCTAGGTGTTGTCACTATCTCTCTGGGACTTGTATATGAAAATGTTTTATAAAGGTTGAAAAGTATGAATAAGTTACTTGCAGAAGAGATATATTATTTGATGGTACTGGGTCGTAAGTTTGAGTATGCAGCCAAAGAGAACTATATGAAGGGAAATATATCAGGCTTTTTGCATCTTGATATCGGACAGGAAGCTTTGAGTGTAGCTGCCATTAAAGCGTTTGAAAAAGGAGATGTGTTTTCCACGTACCGTGAGCATATTATGGCCATGGCAAGGGGAATTGAACCTAAAGCTGTCATGGCAGAACTTTTTGGAAAAGCAAGCGGTGTGAGCGGTGGTAAAGGTGGAAGTATGCACCTCTTTGAACCTTCACGCTTCTTTTACGGCGGGGATGCCATTGTCGGTGGACATATTCCAAATGCAGTAGGGTGTGCGTATGCTAGAAAGTACCAAGGCAGTGATGATGGTGTGATGGTTATCTTTGGAGATGGGGCTACAAACGGTGGAGCTTTTTTTGAATCACTCAATATTGCTGCAACACAGAAACTTCCACTGCTCTTTTTATGTGAAAACAATGAATACGCAGATGCTCCACCACTGCGACTAGCCGGAGCAGATACACCTATACCCTATAACAGAAAACTCGAACTAGCTTCCATACCAACACCACAAAGTATTGCGGATGATATTATAGAGTGGGGAAGGAAAAACGATGTATGATATAGTGATGCCCCAACTCTCAGACTCGATGGATGATGGAAAGCTTATAGCATGGAAAGTAGATGTTGGTCAGACAGTCAAGAGTGGTGATATAATAGCTGAAATCGAGAGTGACAAGGCGATTATGGAGTTGCAGAGTTTTCAAGATGGTATCGTTGAAGCCCTGCTCGTTGATGAAGGTGCAGAAGTGCCTGTCGGTACCGTTATAGCAAAGATCGCAACAGATGAAAAAGTGGAGCAGGCAGTAAAGAAAAAAATAGAAAAAAAAGAAATAAAACAGAGTAAACCAAAAGAGCTCAAAGAGCAAAAGAAAAAAGAAGCAAAAAGAGATGAAAAAGAAAAAATTGAAATCTTGAAAATAGAGTCTGCAGATGGAGTTTCGCCAAAAGCACGTGCCAAAGCAGCACAATATGGCATAACACTCCAAAATCTCATGCAGCATACACAAAAGGTTCAACTGCATGCAGATGATGTAGAGAGGTATATAAACGAGCACTATTTTACACCAAAGGCACAGAAGCTTCTTTTAAAGTATAAACTAGAGGCTTCACTCTTTGCATTAAATCATAAAATAGATGAAGTTGAACTGCAGGAGTATATCGACGAACATGAGATTCCGCTCCCTTGTGCAATAAGTTCTATGCAAAAAGCCATCATTAGCAATGTAACATCTTCAGCAAAGAAACCGGTATTTCATATTTATGAGTATGTTGATGCAACACTCTTACAACAGAATGTACAATACAGTATAACAGCCTGGTTTATCAAGATTTTTGCAGACATTATGATGCGACATGATACATTTCGCTCACGTTTACAGAAAGAGAGTCTCTCTGTCTATCCAAATGCTTCTATATCTTTAGCTGTTGCAGATACAAAAGAGCTTTACATGCCTGTTATAAAAGATGCAAACAAGCTGACAATTACAGAGATAGATACAATGCTTAAAAGCTTTAAGTCAAAACTGCAAAATAAAAGCTTTACACAAGAAGATATGCATGGCTCAACATTTGGCATATCAAATCTTGGTATGCTTGGCATTAAGCAGTTTGATGCGATGATAAAAAAGAAGATACTGCAATAGTCGCTATCGGTGCAGTGGAGAATGGTAAAATCGCTATAACACTTACAGCAGACCACAGGCTGATAAATGGTTATGAGGCAGCACTTTTTATGCAAGATGTGAAAAAAGAGCTGAGTAATCCTCTTAATTTTAAGGATTAGACGATGTATGACATAATTTACATAGGTGGTGGACTTAACTATGCTGGTGCCATTGTTGCAGCAAAAAATGGGAAAAATGTGGCGCTTATTGAAAAAGATCTTAACCAGCTTGGTGGTGTATGTCTGCAAAAAGGGTGCATTCCTTCAAAGATGTTTTTACATTATGCCAATTTGGTGTATGAGAGTAAAAACGAGATACTGCAAGGGGAGTTGGAACTTTGTCAAAAAACACTTTTTGAAAAAAAAGATGCATTGCTCAAAAGTGTAACAAAAGTTGTGCAAAAGCAGTGTAGCCATTTTGAACTGATTGAAGGGGAAGGGAGCGTTGTTGCTCCGCATAAAGTTGAGGTAAACGGTAAGGTTTTAGAAGCTGAGCATATTGTTATGGGAACGGGTTCAGCGCCTTTTATTCCTGAAGGTATTGAGTACAATAAAAAAGATATCATTGTAAGCGATGAGGTGTTACAACTGCAAGAACTTCCAAAAAAAGTTGCTGTTTACGGTACTGGGGCTATTGGACTTGAGATGGCAAGTTTTTTTGCAGCTGCCGGAGTTGAAGTTTTTCTCATTGACAGGTCTGAAAATATTTTGTTCAATGCGCATCCAAAAATCATCGAATCATTGAAAAACCAGCTTGAGAAACTGGGTATCAAGCTTTTACAAAATCATCCAATAAAAAGTGCAAAGAGTACAAAAAAAGGTGTACATATAACATATGAAGGTAAAAGCAGTAAATATTTTGAGATGCTCTTAGTGGCTACCGGACGCAGACCAAATGTCGATGTCGTTGCCTGTGATGATATAAAGGTGGAACGTGGAATTGTAACTGACACTCATTTTGAGACAACGCTGCAAAAGCATTATGCTATAGGAGACTGTAATGGCAAGGTCAAACTTGCTCACGCAGCACGAGCTGAAGTTCTGAACGTCACAGAACGTATTCTTGGAAAAAAACCTCGTATACTTAACTTAGAGCATGTTGTGAAGTTTATCCATACTTTGCCAATGAGGTATGCTAGAGTTGGAAAGAATAAAGCAGATTTAGAAGAACAAAAGCTAGAGTACAAAGAGAGTATTATAATGCTCAATCAATTTACATATTCAGTTTATAATCATGCAAGTAATGGTGTAATGGTCAGTTATATTGATAGAGAGGGATTTGTTTTGGGTGCGGAGATTTTTGCTCCAAATGCAGAAGAGCTTATCGCACCGGTTGCAATAAGTTTGGCAGGGGAGATGGACGCTGCATCGGCAAAACGAACCATCTTGGCACATCCTACATTTTCCGAAGCCTTAGAGAGAACATTTTATAAGTTATGATACTGCACAAATGGGGCGAAGTAGAGTATGGTAAAGCTAGAGAGATGATGCAGAATGTTCATACAAAAGCCTTGCAAGATGGAAAGAATCATCTCATCCTCTGTTCACATCCCAATATTTTTACGGTTGGCAGTGACAGAGATGAGGATTTTTGTGTCGGTGTTGTTCAGAGTGATCGGGGTGGCTCCATCACCTGTCACTCAGAAGGGCAAAATATTTTTTATTTCTGTTTTCAAGTGAATAATCCGGTACAGTTCTATAAAAAAGTTTTGAATGCTTTTGAGAATTTTTTTATACAACATCTCTCGGAAGTTTTTTATGATAAAAAGAGGGCAGGCTTTTATATTCAAAACCGTAAGGTTGCCTCTTTGGGCTTTCGTTACTCCAAAGGAGTTTCTCTTCATGGTGTAGCTTTAAATGTTGATGTGGATTTGGATTTTCATGCACAGGTCAATCCCTGTAATTTAGAAGGTGTAGAGCCAACTTCACTGAGAGCTGAAGGTGTGATGCTTACGCAAGAAGAGGTAAACAGTAAGATACTACACTTTTTAGAGAAGAGTTTTGATGATGCATTACAAACCTAAAGTCAAAGCTCCACATCCAGAGTTGATACAAAAGATGCAAAATACTCTACGTGAGTACAGTTTAAATACTGTTTGTGAGACTGCAGCATGTCCTAACAGAGCTGAATGCTATGAAAGAGAGAGTGCTACTTTTATGATACTTGGGGATGTCTGTACACGCTCTTGCAGCTTTTGCAATGTAAAAACAGGGCATGGGGTGGCAGTTGAAGCAAAAGAGCCTGAGCATTTGGCATCAGCTATTGCAGCGTTGGGGCTGAAATATGTTGTCATTACTTCAGTGGACAGAGATGATCTAAAAGATTATGGATCAAAACATTTTCTTTCTTGTGTCCGTGCTGTTAAAGAGAAAAATCCAGATATCAAAATAGAGCTTTTAACACCTGATTTTCGATTTTCTCAAGGAGCTTTGGATACAATCATAGTAAGTGATGTACACAAACTTGCACATAATCAAGAGACGGTTAGGCGTTTAAGTAAGACTATAAGACCACAAAGTGATTATGATAGGTCACTGCAAGTCTTAGAATATTATGCAAAGTACTCCAAGTCCAAGATTAAATCATCATTGATGGTCGGACTAGGTGAATCTGAATCTGAATTGTATGAGGCAATGCAAGAACTATTAGATGTTGGAGTAAGTGAACTGACAATAGGGCAGTATTTACAACCAACACAAAGACATCATAACGTTGAAAAATACTATGCACCGGAGTTTTTTGAAGTAATGAAGCAAGAAGCCTATAGAATGGGTTTTTGTGCTGTGGCTTCGGGTACACTTGTGAGAAGTTCTTATTTCGCTGAGGAGTTGGGAAGATGAAGAATGCAAAACTTGTTTTAATGCGACATGGGCAAAGTGTCTATAATCTACAAAACCGTTTTACCGGTTGGAGTGATGTGGAGCTAAGTGAACAGGGTGTGCGTGAGGCCAGAGAAGCAGGAGTGCTTTTAAAAAAACATAAAATCTATCCGGATATCTGTTTTACTTCATGGCTTAAACGTGCCATTCATACAGCAAATTTGGCTTTAGAAGAGCTTGAGTGGGAGCACATTGATACACTTCGTTCTTACAAGCTAAATGAAAGACACTATGGAGCGTGGCAGGGAAGAGATAAGAAGAAGGTAAAACAGCAAGAGGGTGCAGCAAACTTCTTGGCAGTTCGTCGTGGTTATGATGTGCCACCACCACCTCTACGTGAGGATGACGAAAGAGTGGTCTGGAGAGATAAAAAATATGCCGCAATTCAAAAAGAGCTTTTACCTTTGAGTGAGTCATTAAAAGATACAAAAAAGAGAGTTGTGGAGTATTTTGAAGCTGTGATAAAAAAAGAACTGCAAAAGCATTCCACTGTTTTAATCTCGGCTCATGGAAACTCCCTGCGTTCTTTAGTAATGTATCTGGAGAAGATAAGTAAAGAGGATGTCGTGAGACTTGAAATTCCAACAGGAGAGATAATTGTATACGCTTTTAATGAGAAGCTCAATATCATTAAAAAAGAGGTTTTCAAAGGATGAAAAAATGAGTAGTCATAATCACCACCATCATGCAGTAAGTGGTAGAAATCTTTTTATTACGATAGTTTTAAATATTATTATTACACTCTCTCAAATCATAGGAGGAATCTTCTCTGGTTCTTTGGCACTATTGAGTGATGCGATGCACAACTTCAGTGATGTTTTGACTTTACTTATTGCATGGTTGGCTAACAGACTTGCTCAAAAATCTTCTACACAAAACAGAACATTTGGGTATAAACGGGCAGAGATTTTAGCAACACTCTTCAATGCTTCTGTTCTCATAGTTATCGGCGTCTTTTTAATTGTAGAAGTCTTCCAAAAGTTTTATCATCCTGAGGCGATAAACTCTCTGTATGTTATCTGGCTTGGAGTACTGAGTATCGTACTAAACTCTGTCAGTGTTCTACTTGTAAAAGATGATGCCCAGACAAATATGAACATCAAAGCAGCTTATTTGCATCTACTGACAGATGTCATGACAAGTGTTGCCGTTGTCGGTGGTGGTCTGTTGATGTACTACTATGATCTGTTTTGGCTGGATCCGTTGGTATCACTACTTATAGCACTCTATCTTATTAGTGCCTCTTTTAAGCTTGTGAAAGAATCTGTTTCGATTTTAATGCAGTTTACTCCTTCTTCTATTGATGTGCAGGAGCTCATAGCAATGATAAAATCTTTGGATGCCATAGATAATGTCCACCATATTCATCTATGGCGATTAAATGACCATGATATCCATGCAGAAGCACACTTAGATTTTACAGAGAATGTTACGTTAGAGAAGGCTTCACAAATTATTGATATACTTGAAGAAAAATTAGCCGATACCTTTGGTATCAATCATGTGATATTTCAGTGTGAATACAATAGAGATGACAATAAAGCGGAGATTGTGTAGATGTCTAAAATACTTCTTTTAGAAGATGATGAAGTCTTAGCAGAGACTTTGAGTGAGCTCTTGGAGAATGAAGGTTTTGAAGTAGTTCATGTTACAAATGGAGAGATGGCACTTGATGCTACTTTCAATGCAAATTTTGAACTCTTTTTACTTGATGTAAATGTGCCACAGCTCAATGGTTTTGAACTTTTAAAGAGTCTGCGTGAGGCGGAGAACACGACACCTGCCATATTCATTACATCTTTAAACGATATTGCTTCACTCTCAAAGGGTTTTGAAATCGGAGCAGATGATTACATTAAAAAACCTTTTGATTTTGATGAGCTTTTAGTTCGTATCAAAGCACTCATCCGTAAGTCATATCACAGTAGGTCAAATCTCCTGAGTGTAGCAAACTTTGCTTTTGATATTGAGAAGAACGAACTCTATAAAGATGATATTTTTGTAAAGCTTTCTCCTTATGAGCTACAAATCGTAAGACTATTTTTTAAAAATCTCAATCAAACGCTTTTGAAAGAAGATCTTTTAGAAGAGTTAGGAGACGGCAGGGAGATGAGCGAAGGAGCACTGCGTGTGCATATCGCAAAACTACGAAAAACAGGACTCAATATCACAACCATTAAGGGAATAGGATATCGCCTTGCGTCATCATGAAAAAGTAGCTTTTTTAAAGTTTTTTATTACATATTTTGTCAGTGTTGCTCTTTTGATTCTGGTGGCCGGATTTTTCTATTTTGAGCAGACCAAAGGCTATCTTTTACGGATGGAGGAATTTTCACTCATAGAGTATGCCAGACATATAAAGATGGGTGAAAATCTGGATACATTTGGTAAAGATTACCACCATGATTTTCTGCGTGACAAGCAACAATATATAGATATTCGAAATTTTAAAGCTCTAAACGGGGAATTTATAAAAATTATACCAATGAATCACAATACATACTATTTGCAGGTTTTTAAGTCGAAACACAGCTATGATGAGAATCTCTGGAATCTAAAAAAGAGGGTCATAGCTGTTCAGATACTACTGCTTTTGATGTTTGCATTTTTAAGTTACAAGCTTGCAAAAAATGCGCTCAAACCTTTGCAGGAGAGTATCTCTAAACTCGATAAATTTGCAAAAGATTTGATACATGACCTTAATACTCCGGTTACGTCAATAAAGCTTAATATGAAACTTTTGGAAAAAAATCCAACACTGCAAGGTGATAAGATTGTCGCGCGTTTAAACAAAAGTGTCCATAATATCTCGGAGTTGCATGAAAATCTTAATATCTTATTGCAAGAGGAGACCTTCCAGATGCAGCGTATCAATATCTGTACACTTGTCAATGAAGTGGTTGATATTCAAAAAGGGCTCTATAGCAGTATAAACTTTCAAGTTGACTGTTCTGATTTAAAAGTCAAACTCAATCCTAATGCCACAAAACAGATACTTCAAAACATCATATCAAATGCCTGCAAATACAACTCTCAAAACGGCTATGTCAAGATTTATCAAAAAAACGGTGCTTTGTATATTGAAGACAGCGGAAAGGGTATTAAAGAGCCTGAAAAGATTTTTGAGCGCTCTTACAGTGCCGAGCATAGTACAGGCATTGGTCTGGATATTGTCAAAAGGTTGGCGCTTGCGATGGATATCACTATTGAAGTGACAACTTCCGACAGAGGAAGTTGTTTTATTTTACGATTTACGTGAGATTATTCTAAAATATCACGTTGGTCCTGTGTGAGAACCTTACGGGTATTGAAAATACATCTAAGGTGAATCATTGTTGCTTTTGCACGTAGATTAGCGAGCTTATAGACATCTTTTTTCAGTGATGCTGGATTGGCTCCTTTGTTGCTTGAGAGAACTATTTTACTCTCAAGGGCCATAATCTCTCTTTGCAGTTTCTGTACTCCGCTAACAGTCGCTTTTCTGATCTTAAGTAACTTTCGCTTTTGTGCTTTTGTAAGAGCCAAATCTTTGTCATCCCACATCATTTTGATCATCATTGTTAAATGTGGCAGTTTTCCTTGAATCAAAAATGGTTTTGATTTGGTCTTTTTTTGGGGATTTGCACTAAGTGTTACAGGTGTGAGTGTTGCTGTAATGAGAAAAGCACAAAAGAGAAGACCTAGAGTTGATTTTATAGACATAATATAGTCCTTTGCTATTAAGATGTATAATTATAAGGAGATACTATTAAGAGATTGTTAACAGATTAAAAGAAGGATAGTGATGTTTTACTACTTAAAATGGAAAAGAGAATAGGAATTATATATCAAGATATGTTGATATATATAAAAATTTATGTTAGAGTTACACAATTAAATAAATACAGAGGTAAATATGCAAAAAAATGTAAGTAAAACACAAAATGGTGTGAAGATTAACTTTTTAGGATCTGTTGCAAAGCAAAATATTGTAACAATGGTACAAAACTGTGCAACAGGACAGTGCGAGTGTATGAGTGATGATACAAAGGCAAAGATAAAAGATATGCAGGTAGAGGGAAGTGATGGGAATGTTGAACTCTCGCTTGAAGGTGATGTCTCGGTTGAAGAGATTCAAGCAGCACTGGAAAAATCAAAGGTACTAAATTAAGATGAGCAAACTTAAAGAGTTTTTTGCTTACGGAGAGAAAGTTCCTGGTTATGATGTTCGTGTTTTAAATGAGCGTGAAGCGCGTGCTGCTGCAGGGATTTTGTTTATTGGGGCTTTTTTAGGGTTGACCAATGGTGTGATGCTTGGTACTGCTGTTTTTTCAGAGTATTTTGTCAGTTTTTTCGCACTTGACTTTACTATTCGTGTGATTCAACCACGTTATGCTCCAAGTCTTTTACTCGGAAGATTTTTTGTACAGAATCAAACACCTGAATATGTAGGAGCTGAGCAAAAACGTTTTGCGTGGCTTTTGGGCATGGTGATTGCATGGCCGATGTTTTACTATCTTGTTATCGACTTTCAGCCAAACCCCATCAAAGTGCTTGTCTGTCTTATCTGTATGGCACTGCTCTTTTTTGAGTCTGCTTTTTCAGTCTGCCTTGGATGTAAAATCTTTCATTTGATTAAAAAAGCAAAACCGACACACTGTCCTGGCGGGGTCTGTGAGATGCGTATAAAAGAGGCTGTCCAGAAGTTTGATCCTGTACAAAAGTTTATCTTGATTGTGACCGTTATTGCCATATCTTACGGTTCCTATCTCTATATGACCAAACTAGAAGACAGAACAGTACTTGTCAAAAAGATAAAAGTAATGCTGATGAGCGAAGAGGAGCTTCAAAAACTAGAAGAGGCAGAGTATCAAAAAGAGTTAGAGGAGTTTGACAACGATGACGACTTCTAAGAAGAAAGTACTCATTATGTGTACAGGAAACAGCTGCCGAAGTATTATCGGTGAAGCGCTTATTAACAAAGAACTAGATGGTGTAGAAGCTCAAAGTTGTGGTGTCGCACCAAGTGGCAGGGTCAACCCAAATGCTAAAAAAGTTTTAGAGTTGCATGATGCATGGGATGATAGTTACTACTCAAAGCATCTTGATAGTGTCATTGATGAGGACTTTGACCTTGTCGTAACTGTATGTGACCATGCAAAAGAGACATGTCCCATTTTTCCAAAACCGGTGAAGAAAATTCATGTTGGCTTTGAAGATCCGGATGGAAAAGATTTTGATGCTTTTGAAGAGACTTACGCACTCATAAAAGATAAACTCCTAAAGCAAATCAAAGAGAATCTCTAGTGAGCTATTATGAGGTACTGCTTCTCTTTTTTGGTGGGCTTGGTATCTTTGTCTATGCAATCTATTTTGTTTTAAAATTTAAAGAAGAGAGACGTTTAGAACAATTACAAAGTGAGCCTTTTAAAGAAGAGTACAGAACCTACTTAGAACAAACACCTCATTATAAAAATCTCTCAGTTGAAGATAAAGCCAAGATAGAGCGCTCCATTATCATATTTACCAATACAAAAGAGTTTATCGGCGTGGGTATAGAGCTCACGCAGGAGATGAAAATTATTATCGCTTTTTATGCCTGCCTTTTATTGCTGCGTAAAACAACAACAAACTGTTATGATAATCTCAAGACCGTTATTATCTATCCAAGTGTGGTAGTCTTTGAAAATCTGCACTCATCAGGTGGTATTTATACCAAAGAAAAGTTTCTTCTTGAAGGACAGGCTGCAAATGATACAGTTGTCATCATCTGGCATGATGCAAAAAAAGAGGCCTATCATCTACGTCATGGCAATGTTATTATTCATGAATTTGCCCATGAGATAGACTTTATGGATGGAGAAATTGATGGTGTTCCACCGATTGAGCGTTCAAAGTATGATGAGTGGACACGGGTACTTTTTCATGATTTTAAAAAACTCAGCAATGTGGCTTTAAAAAACAGAGATTGGGGCAAGTACAAACTTTTAGGCTCTTATGCTGCAACAAATGAAGCAGAGTTTTTTGCAGTGCTTACAGAGCGTTTTTTTGAATCACCCCAGAGTCTTAAAAAGCATTTCCCGGAACTTTATAATGAGCTCAAAGATTTTTATAAAATCGATACAATAAAGCTTATAGGCTAAGTTTGCTATAATCACATAAATAATAAAGAAGAGTATATATTTATGAGAGAATTTTTTAGACGAATTGAAGATGGCAATGAAATCATTATAGAAGCAGATTTGAATGCTTATGGATACAGTAACAAATATGCCTGGCTATTAAGTGTTTTTATCAAGTTTGATGCATCAGATGAGACACAAGAGGGCTTTGAAGAGTATTTAGAGACAAAAGAGTCGCTTATCATTGCTCTAGAACATGATAAAAAGGCAAAATATGTCGGAAGCCGTATGCTTGATGGGTGGAGTGAACTCTACTTCTATGCGGATGACTCAAAAGGACTTGATAAACTTGTTGCCAATATCTTGACACCGAGTAACTATGTTTATGAGAGTCATACTGTCAGGGATTCAAAATGGGATTTTCATCATAAAAACCTTACACCAAACGAACTTGAACTTGCACATATACAGAGTGACAAGATAATCTATCTCTTGGAAGAAGAGGGTGATGACTTAGAACTTCCACGTCCTGTTGAACATTATGTCTCATTTGATACGCCTACACAAAAAGAGCGTTTTTTAGAATCACTCAACGAGAAACAGTTTACTTTTAAAGATGAGATAAGTTCTGATGAGTTTGAAAACGGTATAGCACTTGTAAGAGAGCATGCTGTGACTCAAAATGGTGTTAAAGAAGTTGTTGAAGAGCTCTTTGCAATGATAAAAGAAGAGAATGGTTATTATGAGGGTTGGAGTACAACACTTGCTAATGAAGAGGCTTAATGATTAAAATCATAGGAAGCATTAACTATCTTCTTGTTGTTTTTTTAAATGCTTTTACAGATTTAGGGCATAAGATAATCATCCAAAATACAATTTTTAAAGTTTATGATGGTTCAACGCAGATAGTTTTGACTGCTATTGTCAATGCATTGATACTTTTTCCTTTTATCTTGATCTTCTCACCATCCGGTTTTTTGGCTGACAGGTTTGCCAAAAACAAGATTATGGAGTATGCTGCTCTTTTTGCTGTAGTTATTACGTTGGGAATTACCTACGCTTACTATCATGGTCATTTTCTGCTTGCATTTTCTTTGACATTTGTATTGGCTTTACAGAGTGCTATCTATGGGCCTGCAAAGTATGGTTATATCAAAGAATTTTTTGGAGATAAGTACATCAGTGCAGCAAACGGAGCTGTTCAGGCTATCACTACAGTTGCAATACTTGGTGGTATCATCTTTTATACTGTTTTATTTGAGGGAATGTACAGTGATAGCTACGTCACTGAAGACGAAATCCTGCAGGCGATTGCTCCTCTTGGATGGCTGCTTGTCGGAGCTTCTTTGATAGAGTGGTTCTTGGCTGCAAAGCTTCCAAATAAGACAGAACAGAAGAGTGTAAAGGTCTTTAAGGCAAAAAAATATCTTAGTGGTTTTTATCTTGTAAAGAATTTAAAGACATTAACACGAAAAAGAGAGATATATGAGGCTGTTATCTCATTGGGTCTTTTTTGGTCCATCTCACAGGTTGTTCTTGCTATTTTTGGTGAGTATGCAAAATCAGAACTTGGTGTGACAAATACCATCTATGTCCAAGGTGTTATGGCACTTGCCGGTATTGGGATCGTGTTAGGTTCCATACTTGCTGCAAAATTTTCAAAATACTACATTAATCTAGGACTCAGTGGTATTGGTGTTATTGGGATTACTCTTATTGTATTTAGCATCCCTTTTATAGACTCAATGATGCTAATAGCAGTGATGTTTATACTCTTTGGTCTGCTTTCAGGCTTTGTTCTTGTACCGTTAAATTCCCGTATTCAGCATTTGGCATCGCGCATTCATCTTGGGACTATTATCGCAGCAAACAATTTCGTCCAAAATATCTTTATGTTCTCATTTCTAATGCTGACTACGGTTTTTGCCTACTTTGGAATGAATGCTGAGATACTTTTTTATTTGATGGGGCTTGTCAGTCTCTATCTTGTCTACCTTTTGTTTAAAAGGTACTATGTAGATATTTTTTGGGCCTTTATGGGACTGCTCAGTGCTTTTCGCTACAAGTATGACTATTATGGGTTAGAGAATGTTCCACAAGATAAAGCAGTACTTCTGCTTGGAAATCATGTAAGCTGGCTGGATTGGATTATCTTACAGTTGCCATTTGAGAGACGGATAAACTATATGATGGATAAAGAGATTTATCACTGGAAGTTGATGTATCCTCTCTTTAAAAGGGGTGAAGCTATTCCTCTCTCTCCACGTGCTTTTAAGGATGCTTTTAAAGATGCTCACGCAAGACTTAAAGAGGGGCGTATTGTCAGTATATTTCCAGAAGGCGGGATAAGTAAAGATGGCAATATTGGTACCTTTCACAGAGGTTTTGAACTGATACCCAAAGATTATGATGGTGTTATTGTGCCATTTTACATAGACAGTGGTATTTTTGGCACTGTTTTTTCAAAATATAAACCGAAAAATGGTAAACTTAACTTATTTAAACGTAGAGTTATAAGAATCTATTTTGGCAAGCCACTGCCAAAAGAGACAACGAGTGAAGAACTAAAAGCGATTGTTACACAAATGAAGGAGCAGTATGAAACTCAACAAACCCAAGCATAATCTTTTTAGAAACGGTGTCTATGCGCTAGAAGGTTTTGTGGATATTGTTAAAAATGAGACCTCTTTTAAGTGGCAGCTGCTAATGTTTTTTATATTAGGTACTACTGCCTGGGTATTACCGATTAGCTTTGGGTATGCAAGTATACTTTTTTTGTCACTCTTTATCCCAATCCTTGCAGAAGTTGCAAACTCCGCACTGGAGCGTGTTGTTGACCTGGTAACACAAGATTATCATATCTTGGCAAAACAGGCAAAAGATGCAGGTGCGACCCTTGTTCTTTTAAGTCTTATTTTGATGCTTCTTATCTGGGCATCTGTTTTACTGCTTGCATTTGAAATAGTCTAAGGGAAGAGTTTGAAGTAAAGAGAGTATTTGTTTTAAAGCTCTTGGAAAAAATTGTTAGGTATTGTTATGAGAGATGTATAGGTGTTGGTAATAACACAGAAAAATAAAGACCTATATCTTACTTTAGGAGAAAAATTTTGAAAAACAGAACTTTAATAATCGGTGCAGGTGGTGTTGGTCGTGTTGTTGCACATAAATGTGCAATGAATGCAGAAATCTTTGGTGAAATTACTCTTGCTAGTCGTACGAAATCCAAATGTGATGCAATCGCAAGTGAGATAAAGGATGTAGTAGTTAAAACAGCAGCAGTCGATGCAGATAATACAGAAGAGCTTATTGAACTCATTAAAGCAGTGGATGCTTCTATTGTTATCAATGTTGCACTGCCGTATCAGGATTTGACTATTATGGATGCCTGTATAGCTACCGGAGTAGATTATTTAGATACTGCAAACTATGAGCATCCCGATGAAGCCAAGTTTGAGTACAAAGAGCAGTGGGCAAAAGATGCAGATTTTAAAAAAGCTGGAATTATGGGACTGTTGGGAAGTGGCTTTGACCCGGGCGTGACGAATGTATTCTGTGCTTATGCGCAAAAACACTACTTTGATGAGATTCATACTATTGATATCTTAGATTGTAATGCAGGTGATCACGGTTACCCATTTGCAACGAACTTCAATCCTGAGATAAACCTGCGTGAGGTAAGTGCAAAGGGACGCTACTGGGAGAATGGAGAGTGGATAGAGACTGAGCCTATGGAGATTAAGATGGTATGGGACTATCCAGAAGTTGGTCCCAAAGACTCTTATCTGCTTTATCATGAAGAGATGGAGTCTCTTGTGAAGCATATTAAAGGGCTTAAACGCATTCGCTTTTTTATGACCTTTGGTGAGAGTTATCTTACACATATGAAGTGTTTGGAAAATGTTGGAATGCTAGGTATTGAGCCGGTGGAACATCAAGGACAGAAGATAGTGCCTATTGAGTTTTTAAAGACACTTCTGCCTGATCCAGCATCTTTGGGTCCTCGTACAAAGGGTAAAACGAATATTGGAATCGTAGCAGAGGGTATAAAAGATGGTAAGAAAAAGAAAATCTACATCTATCAGGTAAGTGACCATGAAAAGTGTTATAAAGAGGTAAAAAGCCAGGCAGTATCGTATACAACAGGTGTTCCTGCAATGATAGGTGCGAAATTGATGCTTGAGAAAGTCTGGTATAAAGAGGGCGTACATAATATGGAAGAGTTCGATCCGGATCCGTTCATGGAAGAGCTCAATACTCAAGGACTTCCTTGGCAAATAAAAGAGCTGGAGTAGTGTATGACCTATGAAGATTTAGTCAAAAATATTGATGATATGCCGTCACTTTCAAAAGTGGCATCGGTTATACAAGGACTGTATGCAAGAGGGGCACATAATGTGGATGTCCGTAAGTTGATTCGCATGATAGAAGCCGATGTTATGCTTACGGCAAATATATTAAAAACGATAAACTCTCCCTATTATGGTTTTAAAAGCCGCATATCTTCCATCTCTCAAGCAGTAACGCTTTTAGGAACACAGCAGATGTACTCTTTGGTCATTCACTATGCCATCTCGAAGCATCTCCAAGCAGATACTACGATATATGGCTTTAACAATGCACAATTCAATGAGATGTGTATACTGCAAAGTTCACTTATGATGCAGTGGTATGCAAAGATTGATCTGCATGATACACATATCTTAACTTCATTGGCATTGATTATGGAGTCTGGCAAGATTATTATCTCTAAAGAGTTGATGGAAAGTGATTACAGAGAGGAGTATAGAAAAGGTTTTTTAGCCTGTGAAGATATTCCAAAGTTTGAACAGGAGTTTTTGTATACAACTTCATACAATTTGAGTGCACTGCTTTTTGAGCATTGGAATTTGACTCCTATCTACTCCATAGTGCTAAAAAATCTTGATAAAGATGAAGCAGAGTATGGGGAAGATGTTGATGCCATTATGGCACAGTATATCAAAGCTATAGATGTTATACGTACTGCAATTAATCTTAAAGAGGTTCTCACTGATAACTCCATTGCAAAAGCTACTCAAAAAGTAAAAGAGATAGGTCTGGATAGTGAATATTTTGAAACAGTAGCACAAAGAATAAGAAAGAAGTATGAAGAAGCAGCATAGATCTTTAGCTACTCCTTACTATCTCTGTGAAGAGGAGCTATTAGAACAGAATTTAAAAGTTTTGGATTATGTACAAAAAGAGAGTGGAGCTAAAATTATTTTGGCTTTGAAGGGTTTTGCTATGTGGTCCACTTTTGATTTGGTCTCACGCTACCTTAAAGGATGTACTGCAAGTGGACTATATGAAGCACGACTTGCACGTGAGGAGTTTTGCAAGTGGAATCCTCACGCAGAAGTTCATACCTATTCACCTGCCTTTAAAGAGGATGAAATAGAAGAGATAGCTCGTATCTCTGATCATATAGTTTTTAATTCTCCAAATCAATTAAACAGATTTGTTTGTAAAGTCAAAGAGATTAATCCGAAAATAGAAGTTTCTTTGCGCGTTAATCCTGAAGTCTCATCTTCTCCAGTTGATATCTATAATCCTTGTGGTTTATACTCAAGACTCGGTACAACAGTTGAAAATTTTGATGAAAATCTCCTAAAAGAACTCGATGGACTTAATTTTCATGCACTTTGTGAGCAAAATGTGGATGCTTTAGAAGAAGTGCTTAAAAGTTTTGATGAAAAGTTCTCAAAATATTGTAAAAATTTGAAGTATATCAACTTTGGCGGGGGGCATCATATCACTAAAAAAGGATATGATTTAGAAAAACTTATTTGGATAATCAAAGAATTCAAGAAAAAATACAATGATATTGAAGTTTATCTTGAACCGGGTGAAGCTGTTGGCTGGGAGACGGGTTATCTAGTGTCAACCGTACTCGATACTTTTAAAAACGGCATGGATATTGCCATCTTAGATACATCGGCTGAAGCACATATGCCAGATACATTAGCAATGCCATATCGTGCCGAGGTCAGAGGTGCCGGTAAAGCGGGTGAGAAAAAATATACTTATCGCTTGGGAGGAAATACTTGTCTTGCCGGTGATATTATGGGGGATTACTCGTTTGATAAGCCTCTAGAAGTTGGAGATGAAATGATCTTTGAAGATCAGATTCATTATACTTTTGTGAAAAATACAACTTTTAATGGTATCAAGCTCCCATCTCTTGCTATCAAACGCAAAAATGGTACGATAGAGTTGATAAAAGAGTTTGGTTATGAAGATTATAGAGATAGATTAAGTTGAGGGAGAAACAATGATAAGTGATAAAGAGCGCTGGAACAAACGATATCAGGAAAAACCTTTCCGTGATTATGTTGAACCGATAGTTGAGAAGTATATCGATGAAGCAAATGTAGGTTATGCACTTGATATTGCATGTGGGCAAGGTCGTAATACTCACTTTGTAGCTGATTGTGGCTTTGAGGTGGATGCAATTGATTTGAGTGATTATGCACTCTCAAAAGTAATGGATAATGACAAAATTCACAAGATTGAAGTTGATCTGGATGAATATAATTTAGAGAAAAAAAAGTATGATCTCATTATCAATATGAACTATCTCAATCGCCGTTTTTACCATCAGATAAAAGAGGCTTTAAAACCGGATGGACTTTTGATATTTGAGACATTTATCATTGCTCACGGAGATTTTGACAACCCGCAAAATCCTGAGTATCTTCTACGTCAAAATGAACTTTTGCATGCCTTTATAGGACTTGATATTATCTACTATGAAGAGCGAGATGATATTAATTTACGTGGAGAAAAGACCCGTGTAGCCTCGCTTGTAGCCAAAAAGAGAGCTTGTTAGAGAGTTTTATGCAAAAAAGTGCTTATGAAATTTACAACTACCTTGACGAACTTGATTTACTGAAAAAATCTCCAGAGTTTTGGTGGCCAAATACAGGAACTTTTGAAGTAGTTGTTGGAGCAATTCTAACACAAAATACAACTTGGAAAAATGTAGAAAAATCACTTGAAAATTTAAAAGGATTTTTAGAATTAGAATCTTTTGTAAGCTTGCGTGAGGATGCATTAAAAGTTAGGATAAAACCAAGTGGATTTCAGAATCAAAAAGCTCCAAGACTACTGCAACTTGCACGCAACATCAAAGAAGAGTTTATTACTTTTGAACATTTCCAAAAAAATGTCACACGTAAGTGGCTTTTGTCTCAAAAAGGTATAGGGGAGGAGAGTGCAGATGCTATTCTTTGTTATGGCTGCATGCGAGAGGAGATGGTGGTGGACAGCTATACAAAACGACTACTCAAAGAGTTTGACATAGAATTTAAAAAATATGCTGAGTATAAAACATTTTTGGAAAGTAGCCTACGCGAGCATTGTAAAGAGGATGAACTTTTTAGGGTATTTGCAGAGTTTCATGGAATGATAGTAGAGTACAACAAGCAAAAAGACAAATAGATGCAGCTATATCAAACGACACTCAAGCTTCCTTCGTTTTCAAGAGGTTTTCATATTATGACAAAAGAGATAGAAAAAGCCATAGAACCTTTTGATGTAACTACGGGAGTGATAAATCTTTTTATCCAACATACTTCTGCATCTTTGAGCATTAATGAAAATGTAGACCCCAGTGTGCGTGAGGATATGGAAAGTTTTTTTAATGAGCTTGCAGATGAAAAAACGCACTATATTCATACCTATGAGGGGAGTGATGATATGCCGGCACATATTAAAAGCTCTCTTCTTGGGCACTCTCTTACGATTCCTGTTACTGGTGGAAGGCTCAATCTTGGTACTTGGCAGGGTGTCTATCTTGGAGAACATAGAGATTTTGGCGGTAGTAGAAAGATAGTCATTACTCTTTATGGAGTTTGATTTGCTGGTTTTAGGCATTGATCCTGCTCCGGCAAAAGAGTCTGTTGTCTTTGATGGTAGAGAGTTTCACTCTTTTTTTCCAAAAGAGCTCAAAGCCTACATTCAATCACATCAAGAGCCACTTTTTATCAGTTGGGATGCACCTTTGAGTGCTGCTTTGGATGATGCGTATTTCAGTTTGACAATTCGACCGATTGAACGTTTTTTCAACAGACTTGGCAGACATGCAAAAGAGTTTGGAATTCCTGAAGGTATTACAACACTTGGGTTTTCCGGGTGTCCGCACTGGACACTCTCACAATATATATTTGCATTGCCACAGCTTAATGATGAATTGCAGCATAAAAGTGGTTTTGAGCTTGTTATGGAGCATCAAACAAATTTACAGAATAACAAAAAATATATTACAGAGATTCATCCGGCTCTTTCAATGTGGATGTTCTTAAAAGAAAAGCTTGACAATGAAGTTCTTTTTCAAAATTCTTGGAAATATAAAGGCGACCGTAAAAAAGAGACACTAGAGCGAAGAGAACGTTTAAGTGCTGAAATGATTTTTCTTGCAGAAGAGATTTTTAATCTTAATGATATAGTAATTAGAAGTGATGATGAACTTGATGCTTTTGTCTGCTGGATAATGGGAAAACTATATGTTATGGGTAATCAACGGGCTTATATCTATGGAAGTCAAAAGGTCGGCTCTTTTTTATTGCCTTATGAAAAAGAAGTATTAGAGACATTTACAGAATATCTGCAATAGTTATAGTCCTTCCATTAAAACATTCCAAAGTCTCTCTATCTCTTTATCATCTAAAAAAAGGGAAGATTTGTTCTCATAAAGTTCTTGCAGCCCTTTTGGATTGATAGGGTAGGTGTGAGAGCAGTTTTCATGTGTCGGCAGGTAAGCACGGATGAGTGAAATGTTTTCTTCTATCTTGCGTGAGCATAAAAAGCAGTGCATATCTTTGTGCAGACGACCTTCATGCTCTAAAAGCTTTACATAGGATTCAATGGCCACACGTTTTGGGTTTTGCTTACTCCACTCATTTGAGGCAGATTCTAAAAGTTCAAAGTAAAAATCTCCAAGGGCTTCAGCTTCTTTGAGATGTTTGTAAAAGAGCCCACTGAAACTTTGCCAGAGTCGAAGCAATTCGCGGTCATTTATCCATCTATACCCAATATGCACAACATCTTTAAGTCGTCCGATGGTACTTTTTGCAGAAGGTTCTATCTCATAGTCGATTTTAAAGCCGAGATTAATTACTCCATGACGTGCTCCGTAGAATCTGTAAAGCGTCTCTAAGCTCCCTCTTGATAAAATAGTAACTATTAAATCTTCCTCTTTGACGCGATTAAGATTTATGATAAAACCTTTCACTTAGTGCTTCCTTTATACCCATCTTCATAAAAATTATTGATTATTTTCCTTGATATTATACTTGCTTAAACTAAAAAACAGTATAATAAACCCACTTTGTCTAAATAGACTAAGTTTCTTTAAAAAGAGATTAAACTGTAAGATTTTTTTACATGAATTTAAAAATTTGGGAGTGAAAATGGTTGAACATCATGATTTATTGAGATCGTTTAAAGATAACTGTGGTTTTGGTCTTGTTGCAAACATTGACAACAAGCCTTCACGCAAGGTTCTAAATGATGCTATTACTGCACTAGAGCGTATGATGCACCGTGGTGCTGTTGCAGCAGATGGAAAAACAGGAGATGGTAGTGGACTTTTACTCTCTATGCCAGAGGAGTTCATCCGAAAAGAGGCTGCTAAAAATGGAGTAGAACTTGCAAATCAGTTTGCAGTTGCTTCAGTATTTACAAAAGAGTTAAAACATTTAGATGTTGTAGAAGAGATTTGTGCAAACAATGACCTAAAAGTTGTACTTCGCCGCGTTGTTCCGGTAAATACAAATGCACTAGGTGCACAAGCACTTGAAACACTTCCAAATATCATTCAACTTTTTATCGTTCCTAATTCGATTATGGCGACAAATAGATTTGATGCACTGCTTTACCTCTCACGCAAGGAAGCAGAGCATAAACTTGTAGATGACAGAGATTTCTACATCGCATCTATGAGTAGCAGAGTTCTTTCATATAAAGGGCTTGTAATGCCTACACATATTAAAGAGTTCTATGAAGACCTTCAAGATGAAAGCTTTAAAATCTCTTTTTCACTCTTTCACCAAAGATTCTCAACAAATACACTTCCAGAATGGCGTTTGGCTCAGCCGTTCCGTGCAGTTGCTCATAATGGTGAGATCAACTCGGTTGAGGGGAACCGTATCAATGTTGCTATCAAGTCTGAATCTATCAAGTCGGAAGTTTTCTCAGCCCAAGAGATAGAGAGACTTTTACCTATTTTACAGCCTGGCTCATCGGATTCTGCATCGGCTGATAACTTTTTAGAGTTCCTTCTTGTAAACGGTATGGACTTCTTTAAAGCTGTACGTGCAGTGATTCCTTCTGCATGGCAGAATGCGCCGCATATGGACCCGGAACTTCGTGCATTTTATGAGTACTTTTCTACTGTATTTGAAGCGTGGGACGGTCCTGCGGCATTCTCTGTAACTGATGGTCGTTATATTGGTTGTGCACTTGACAGAAATGGTCTTCGTCCTTCAAAATATATCATTACACATGACAACAACCTGCTTATCGCTTCTGAATATGGTGTTATTGACATCAAAGAAGATGAGATTAAAGAGCGTGGTCGTCTGCAATCAGGTGAAATGATAGGACTTGATCTAAAATATGGGAAAGTGCTTAAAAGTTGTGATATTGACAACTACCTTAAATCTTCAAACCCATACATGAAGTGGCTAAATGAGCATATGATCTATCTGCAAGAGCACGTTGAAGAGCAGTACAGTGAAGCTGAAGCTATGGAAGAGGATATGCTCATCAGAAAACAAAAGTTCTATAACATCACTGAAGAGATTGTAGAGCAGGTTATTGAGCCGATGATCAATGACGGTAAAGAGGCTGTTGGTTCTATGGGTGATGATACGCCACTTGCTGCTTTTTCTGAAAAACAGAGAAACTTTACAGACTTTTTCAAGCAAAAATTTGCACAGGTAACAAACCCGCCGATTGATCCGATCCGTGAAAAAGTAGTTATGAGTTTAAACACAGGTTTTGGTGAAGTACATAATATCTTAGATGAGATTCCTTCTCACGCACACAGACTCAAATCTATCTCTCCTATTATTACAATGGAGAAGCTTGAAGTACTGAAATCTTTTGGAGATAAAAAGTCACCTTCGTACCAAAGATTCTATAAAAATGAGACATTCTCAACGGCTTACAGCGGAAGTTTGCGTGAGGCTCTTGATAATCTTGTAGCACAAGTTATCGGTTCTGTTAAAAATGACGGTACAAGAATTGTTATTTTGGATGATGCTGAATTTGGACCGGATAAAAAGACAATCCCAATGGCTATGGCTGTCGGTCGTATTAATTTTGCACTTCTTGGTGCAAAAATTCGTCACTTGGTATCAATCATTGCAGTAACAGGTGAGGTAGTAGATTCTCACTCTGCAGCAGTTTTACTCGGATATGGTGCAAGTGCAATCTATCCAAACCTTCTGTTTGCAACGGTTATTAAACAGCTAGAGCGTAAGAAAAATAGTAAAATCACAGTTCCTGAAGCGCTCAAATCGGTACATACTGCACTTAATGGCGGACTTTTGAAAATTATGTCAAAAATGGGTATTGCAACGATTGCATCGTACAGAAACTCTGGTCTTTTTGATGTTATGGGACTTTCACGTGAGATAGTGCAAGAGTGTTTTGAATCTTCAAACTGTGTTGTACCGGGTCTTTCTTATGAAGATATTGATAAGAGATTAGAGAAGTATCACACTTCAGCATTTAAAAATGATGGGTTTAAGAAAATCTTCCCACTAAACATTGGTGGTTTTTATAAGTTCTATACAGGTCAAGAACATCATGACTTCGGTCCTGCTGTTATCCATGCTATTCATAAAATGGCATCAAGCGGAAAGCCTGAAGATTTTGCAGAGCTGAAAAAACTTGTTGAGGGTCGTGGGCTGAAGATGATTCGTGACTTCTTGGATATCAAGTCAGACAGAGAACCGATTGATATCAGCGAAGTTGAACCAAAAGAGGCAATCTTTAAACGTTTCGCATCAGCAGCAATGTCTCTTGGTTCTATTTCCCCTGAAGCACATGAGACTATCGCTATTGCGATGAATCGTATAGGTGGTCAATCAAACTCTGGAGAAGGTGGAGAAGATAAAGAGCGTTTTGGAACGGAAAGAGTCTCTAAAATCAAACAGGTCGCATCAGGTCGTTTTGGTGTAACTCCGGCATATCTCCGTTCAGCTGAAGAGATTCAGATCAAAGTTGCACAGGGTGCAAAACCGGGTGAGGGTGGACAGCTTCCAGGACATAAGGTTACTCCGTTAATCGGTAAACTTCGCCATACTGTTCCAGGTGTTACACTTATTTCACCTCCTCCTCATCATGATATCTACTCTATTGAGGATTTGGCACAGCTTATCTTTGATATGAAGCAGGTAAACCCTAAAGCACGTGTTGCCGTGAAACTTGTTTCAACTGTCGGTGTTGGAACAATTGCAGCAGGTGTTGCAAAAGCGTATGCAGACAAAATCATCATTTCCGGTGGTGATGGTGGTACAGGTGCTGCACCACTTACTTCTATCAAGTTTGCGGGGAACCCTTGGGAGCTAGGTCTTTCTGAGGCGCATAATGCTCTTAAAGCGAATAATCTTCGTGGATTGGTTGAACTTCAGACTGATGGTGGACTTAAAACTGGTCTTGATGTCGTAAAAGCGGCACTTTTAGGTGCTGAGTCTTATGCATTTGGTACAGGTGTTCTTACAATCGTTGGTTGTAAAATGCTTCGTATCTGTCATGTCAATAAATGTTCTGTAGGTATTGCTACACAAAATGAGAAGTTGCGTGAGGAGTTCTTTAAAGGACATGTTGATCAGGTTATCAACTACTTTACACTGCTTGCTGAAGATGTAAGAGCTATCATGGCTCAGCTTGGTTACAGAACAATGGAAGAGATGATAGGTCGTGTTGATCTACTTCAAGTGAAAGAGGACGAGTTCGCAAAAAAATTCGACTTCTCTGCAGTGCTTCATAAAGAAGAGGGTGTAGATACTTGTCAACAACCGTTCAATCCTCCGTTTGATGATAATGCTTTTGAAAAAGATGTGCTCAAAGAGGCATATGTAGCTATCAAACATCCTGAGCATCCAATTAGAATCAAAAGAGATATCTGTAACCTAAACAGAAGTTTTGGTGCACTTATCTCTGGTGAGATTGCAGAATATTACGGTGATACAGGTCTTAAACCTGATACAATCAAAATCAATCTTGAGGGTGTTGCAGGTCAGGCACTTGGAGCATTCTTGATTAATGGTGTCTCTATTTACCTCAAAGGTGTGGCAAATGACTACATCGGTAAAGGTATGCACGGTGGTAAGATCATCATTACTTCAAAAAATGAAGGTGAAGCATACTCTGCCGGTGGTAATACGTGTCTTTATGGTGCGACTGGCGGTAAACTTTATGTTTCAGGAAGTGTAGGTGAGCGTTTTGCCGTTCGTAACTCTGGAGCATTTGCTATCGTTGAAGGAACAGGGGACAATGCCTGTGAATATATGACAGGTGGTGTCGTTGTTATCCTTGGTCGTACAGGTATTAACTTTGGTGCAGGTATGACAGGTGGTATCAGTTTCGTGTATGACAAAGAGCACAGTTTCATTGAAAATGTAAACGGTGAGCTTGTAGAGGCTGTAAGAATCGATACAGATGAGGGTGATGAAGCACGTCACTACCTCAAACGTCTGCTTAAAGATTATGTAGTAGAGACTGGCAGTAAGAAAGCACAAGACCTGCTTGATAACTTTAGAGTAGAAGTAAGAAACTTCTGGTTGGTAAAACCGAAAAACTTAACAAAACTACCTCTTAACCTAGAGAATGGAGATTAATAATGAGAGAATATTTAACAACAGAAAGAATTGATCCAGAGAAGAGACTTGTCGTTGAGAGAACGAAAGACTTTGGTGAAATCTATGAGGTATTTGATCGTGATGATGCTGCTACTCAAAGTGACAGATGTATTCAGTGTGGGGATCCGTTTTGTCTGAACAAGTGTCCTCTTCATAACTATATTCCACAATGGTTAAAAGCGATATCTGAAAAAGATTTGGAGTTTGCATTCAGACTCTCTAATGAGCCTTCACCATTTCCAGAAGTTATGGGAAGAGTTTGTCCTCATGACAGACTTTGTGAGGGTGACTGTACGCTTAATGACGGACATGGTGCCATTACTATCGGCTCTGTTGAGACACACATCACTGAAGCTGGTTTCAAAGCAGGATACAAACCAGAGTTTCCTGGAATTACAACAGATAAAAAAGTTGCAGTTATCGGAAGTGGTCCTGCGGGGCTTTCAGTTGCAACGTATCTTTTAAGAAGTGGAATTGCTGTGACTATGTATGAAAGAAGTGACCGTGCTGGTGGACTTTTGACATATGGTATTCCTAATTTTAAACTTGATAAAAAAGTAGTAGAACGTCGTATTCGTCTTTTAGAAGAAGCAGGGCTGAAACTTGTACTTAACTGTGAAGTTGGTCGTGATATCGATTTTGAAACGATTGCTAATGAGCATGATGCGATGTTTATCGGTGTTGGTGCTACAAAAGCAAAATCAGCCGGTATTTCTGGTGAAAATGCTCCAAATGTATATGCAGCTATGGATTATCTTACTGCTATTCAGCGTAAACAGTTTAAGCTTGATTATGACAAGAAGTTTGACTTTAAAGACTTAAATGTTGTTGTAATTGGTGGTGGAGATACTGCAATGGATTGTCTTCGTACTGCAAAACGTGAAGGTGCAAAGTCTGTAACATGTTTGTACCGTCGTGATGAGAAGAATATGCCAGGGTCTAAAAAAGAGTATAAAAATGCAATGGAAGAAGGTGTTGACTTTACTTTCTTTGTATCTCCAAAAGAGATCATACTTAATGATGAAGGTAAAGCTGTAGCTGTGGAAGTTGTTAAAACTACACTTGGTGCTAAAGATGCATCTGGTCGTCAGCGTATGGAAGAGGTAAAAGGAAGTGAGCATAGAATCAATGCAGATGTTATTATTATGTCTCTTGGTTTTGATCCTGCTGTACCATCTTTCTTAGCTGAAAACGGCATCGAGACAAATGAGTGGGGCGGTATCATTATCGATGAAGAGACACATGAGACTACAACTGCCGGTATCTATGCCGGAGGAGACTGTTTCCGTGGAGCTGACTTGGTAGTAACGGCTGCTTATGACGGTCGTGAGGCTGCTAGAAGCATCGCTAACGCTTTATTGAGATAGAACACTAAACTATCTTTATCTATTTTCGATAAAGGTAGTTTCTTCCCTCTTTTATTTTCACTTTCATTTTATAAATTACAAAAAAAGTCTCAAACAATTTTTATGTTAGTATAAATTTGCTATAATATCGCACGATTATAATATAAGGATATTTTTTGAATTTACTCAACCTTTTTACAAAAAAATTTGATAATAAACAGCCTGAAAAAGCAGAAGCCGGTTCTCACTGGATTAAGTGTAAATCTTGTCACTCTTTAATGTACTACAAAGAGGTTGAGAATCAAAATTATGTATGTCCTAAGTGTGGTTACCATATCCGTATAGGTGTAAAAGAGCGTATCAAGCTCTTGGCTGATGAAGGAACATTTGTAGAGCATGATGCAGGGCTTGAGCCGGTTGATCCACTAAAATTTGTTGATAAAAAACCATACAAAAAGAGAATTGAAGAAGGAGAGGCTAAAACAGGAAGAAAATCTTCTGTAGTTGCTGGAAGCTGTAAGATGAATGGACTTCCAGTTCAGCTTGTTATCTTTGATTTTGCCTTTATGGGTGGTTCTTTAGGCTCAGTAGAGGGTGAAAAGATTGTACGTGCAGTTAATCGTGCGATAGAAAACCGTGAAGGTCTGGTTATTCTTTCTGCTTCTGGTGGGGCAAGAATGCAAGAATCAACTTTTTCACTACTTCAAATGAGTAAAACTTCTGCAGCACTTGGAAAGCTTTCCAATGAAGGGCTTCCGTTTATCTCAGTACTTACTGATCCTACAATGGGTGGTGTTTCAGCTTCATTTGCAAATCTTGGTGATATTATTATTGCTGAGCCTGGTGCACTTGTCGGTTTTGCCGGAGCACGTGTAATTGAGCAGACAATCGGTTCTGAGCTTCCTGAAGGGTTTCAGCGAGCTGAATTTTTGCTTGAAAAAGGCTCTATCGATATGATTGTAAATCGTAATGAGCTCAAAAAAACACTTGCAGATCTCCTTCTTTTAATGAAAAAAGACTAGTATGCGACTCTATGCTTTATGTGACCAGGATATGCTTGATAAAAAAGGTCTCTCTTTAGAGATATTTTTAGAAAAAGCAAATGAACATAAGGCAGAAATCATTCAATATCGTGCAAAAAATGCAGATATTGCCTTCATTAAAAAACAACTCATAGCAATAAGAAAAGAGTATGACGGTTTTTTGATTGTCAATGATGCCTATGAACTCATAGAGTTTTGTGATGGTGTCCATATGGGTCAAGAGGATCTGCGTGAGATAGATGAAGATATCAACAAAGCAGTGACTATTTTGCGCAGTGTTATAGGAAGTGACAAGATACTGGGTGTCTCAACACATAATGAAGAAGAGGTGCTTCAAGCAAACAGCATGGATCTCAACTACATTGGTTTGGGTGCTTATAGAGATACATTGACGAAACAAGATGTCTCAACAGTTTTGGGTGACAAGCTTGATGCTATTGCACAACTTTCAGACCATTATGTCGCAGCTATTGGTGGTGTGAAACTTGATGACAAGTTTGAACATGTTACGTATCATGTCATAGGAAGTAGGTTATTTGAATGAATATAGAGATTATATCTATTGCAAAAAAAGAGAAATCCATCTATGATCCACTCTACAAAGAATTAGAAAAAATGATAAGCAGGTTTGCAAAAGTCAAAGATACAGAGATTTTTACAAAAGATGTAACAAAAGCACACACTATTTCGCAAAAAGCCGCTCAAGAGGCATATACAAAGGTTTTAGAGCCTTACATTGGGAAAGATTTCTGTATAACTTTACATCCTGATGGAAAATTAATCGACAGTTTTGAATTTAGTAAGCTATTAAATGATAAAATGTCCATTAAATTTTTCATAGGTGGAGCTTACGGCTTTGAAGAGAGCTTTTTAAAAAAAAGCAACAGTGTGATAAGCCTGGGAAAAATAACTATGAGTCATAAAATAGCAAAAGCAGTTTTGTTAGAGCAGATTTACAGAGGTTTTTCCATACTGAGTAATCACCCATATCATAAATAAGGAAAGCATACGTGCAGACAAGTGAGTTAAATTATTTTAAAGAAATATTAGAGAGTCGTAAAGAACAGATTCAAAAAAACATAAGTAGTGTAAACAGCGAGTTGAATCAACTCAGTAATTTAGAACTCAATGATGAGGGCGATCATGCTTCAGTAAACAATAACTCAATGGTTGAGAGTGCTATAGTACAACAACAGACTCAAGAACTCGAAGAGATAGAAAAAGCACTCTCTAAAATAGCAAATGGCGAGTATGGGATCTGTGAGATGTGTGAAGATGATATAGGTTTTCAACGACTGAAAGTGAAACCTCATGCTGTTTATTGCATTGATTGTAGAGAAATAGCAGAAAAATCTAATTAAGGAATTTGCAATGTATATAAAAAGATACTCAATAGCTGCGTTTATTTGGATAGCTCTTGTTGGTTGGTATGTTTATGCATACGTAACTCAAGAGACTATGAGTATTGATCTTTTTGGTATTCCAATGCCGTCACTTTCAGTGGCGTTATGGGTAGTAGTACCATTGGTGGTCCTCTATCTTGCGAGTGTCTTTCATATGGCATTTTATTCTATGCTCGGTAGTTTTAGACTGCGTGGGTATGAGAAAGATTTTGAAAAAATCATTGATGCTATCATTGATGCATATCTTGGTAAGAAAAGTAGAAGCTATACTTTTAAGACTGATAGATACAGACTTCTTGGAACACTTCTTGAAAAAAGTACAGTTTTTCCAAGCGGCGAATTAATTGGAGCTACTGGAAATGAAAAAATAGACAGAGTTCTTAAAATGATTGAAGATATCAAAAATGGTGAAGTAGTTGATTTAAAACCATTCAATCTTTTACCTGAAAATCCTTTAGTTATTCAAAATGAGAAAAACAGAGTGAAAAAAGGTGAAGTTAAAGTCGCAGATATCCTTTCAAACTGTACAAAATATGCAGATGAGTTATGTCAGTTTGTTTATACTGATTATGTAAAAACTGCATCGCTGCAAAATATTTTAAAGTATAAAGCATTTTTAACAAAAGAGTCACTACATGTTATAATGGCACGTATTAACTCTGATGGGCATACACTGAGTATCTCGAATGAAGAGTTAATTGAACTGCTGAATAAACTTGAACTTTCAAAACAGGACTACATCGAGCTCTCTATTACACTCTCCAAAGGTGGTATGATTCCAGAGCAGAGAATGAAGCTTTTTGAGACCTTAAGTGAAGAATATCATGAAGAGGCAATGGATGCCTATCTCTTTACACTTTTTGATTTAGAGATGCTTGCCCCTGCTGATGAAGTGCTGGAAAATGCACAACCGGATGAGTTCCAAAACTTTAGAGCATATCGTGCACTTAAAGAGTGTGGTAAAAACTTTAGTATTTACCTCTTTGTATAGATATGATAAAAAACCTCTCCTTTGATAAACCTCTTTATGTACTAGCCCCTTTGGCGGGCTTTACTGATTTGCCTTTAAGAAGTGTTGTCAAAAAATTTGGAGCAGATTTGACTGTCAGCGAGATGTTAAGTTCAAATGCTTTGGCACATGGCTCACAAAAAACCCTTCATATGCTTGAAAAATCCCCTCTAGAAGACCCTTATTCTGTTCAAATTGCCGGAAGTGACGTTGATATTGTCAAACGTGCTGTAGAGGTTTTAAATGAACAAGAGGGCATTGATATTATTGACTTAAATTGTGGATGTCCTGTACCAAAGGTAGTAGGCCATGGCAGTGGAAGTTCTCTACTTTTAAATCTACCACTTATGGGTGAGATTATCAAAACAATCAAAGAGACTTCAAACAAAGAGCTTACTTCCGTAAAGATTCGTCTTGGTTTTGAAGAGAAAAATCATGTTGATATTGCAAAAGTGGTTGAAGACAGCGGAGCTGATTTTATAGCAGTCCATGGTAGAACACGTGCTGGGAAGTTCAAAGCACCGGTTGATTATGATGCAATCCGTGAGATAAAAGAGGCAGTAAAGATTCCTGTCATTGCAAATGGCGATATAGACTCTTATGAGAAAGCAAAATGGGTGTTAGAGCATACTGGTGCAGATGGAGTGATGATAGGTCGCGGAGCTGTTGGAGCTCCTTGGATATTTCACCAGCTTCGCACAGGTGAAGAGCATGTGGAGTTGTCTCTAAAGCATGAGATTATAATGGAACATTTTGATAAAATGATAGAGTTTTATGGTGATTATGGAGCAATTTTATTCCGTAAACATACACATACCTACTCGAAAGGTTACCGTGGAGCTTCAACGCTTCGTAACCAGGTAAACAGTATCAGTGATGTTACAGAGTTTCGTGATGTATTAGATAACTTTTTTGGTAAAGCAGAGTTGGCATGAGTTTAGAGATATCAAAATCCATCAAAAACCTTGAAAAAGATGATATATCAGATAATCTGCTGCATTATGTTTACAACACAAAACACCTCCTCTCTTTAATTAAAAAAGGGATCGATACGGAAGATCCTTCATATCTGAGTTCATATCGTTCTTTTGAGGGAGAGGTATATGAAAATTTTCTCTATGAGAAACTTTTACGATATGCAGAAGAGAATGATTACATCACGAAGTTCATCTTAAAAGGTTTTCATCAGTCAAAGCACAAAGCTTATGCAAATACACTCTCCATCAGTGAAAAAGAACAAATTGTTTACCGTACAAAGTCACGTGAGATTAGTGAGTTTGATGCGATGTTTATTACAAAGAACAATGAGCTCTACTTTGTAGAGATGACACTTGTCAAGTCAGTACTCAAACTACGCAGACGTCTTCGTAAGAAAAAAGCACTTTTAGAGATTATCTTTCCAAATTACACTATCAAATCACTCATTATTTTAAATGAAGGGGCAACAGGGACAAAACAGTTCCCTGACTATTGTAAAGTATGGTTTACAAAAGAGTTCTCTGCAAAAGAGGTATTAGAGTACATTACTAAACTTGATAAGCAAAAGCTGCAGCCAAAAGACAAAATCGGTTCTAAAAAGATGATAGAAGCCCATACACTGAAACTTCATCCGTTTAGATACTACAATACTATGAGCTGGATTACAAAAAAACTGCGCTCACATCCGAAACATATAATCGATATGAGCTTTTTGTATAACTTTAAAATACAACGTTATCATAACCTCTATAATAAGTTTTATATCGGGTATCTCTCTTTGGAAAATGCAAAAAAGATTCTTACCCTCAAAGATGATGAATATAAGCCAGATAAGCGTGTTGTAGTAGCGTTAGAGAAAAAACACTCTGATGAGATAGTCCTTACATATTACATTCAGACAACGCGCAAAAATCTCTACCTTTATAGTTTTGATGATGAAGGAAAAGAGTCAAAAGAGAAAAAGGACCCGTATGGTATTACGGTAACAGAGGTATTTCATATCAATAAACTGATGGATGAGAAGTATGAACTAAATCTTCAAAATATCAATACAATGAAAAAACTGCTCAAAGAGCGTTTTGAGAGTAACTCTAAGAAGAAAAAATCTTAGAGTTCATCATTATATAAAAGAGAAGCAGCTCTTTCTTTATAAGCCTGCAGCGGTTCTTTTTCCTGCTCTTTTGTATGCACACTTTTATTATTCTGGCCATTTAAAAAGTTTTCCAACTCTTCATGTCTGCTTTGCAAGATTGTCTCAAACTCCTGCTGTGAGCTTGGTCTGTTCTCATGGAACTTATCAAGTAAGATATTGCTATTACCCATCAGTACAAGATAACTCTCAGCTCCAAAATCAAGCATAATGACACTGTTGTGTGCATCTATAGCCTTTTGAAAGCGGATAGAGACATCATTTGTACTTTTCTGAGTGCTCTCTTGCTGCAGTGGAGCTTGTTGCTGAGGCGTAGTGTTTGCATTGAAAAGCCATGGTGTCTTTTGTTGTTTTGTCGCTTGTCTGTTTTGTTTGAGTTGTTTGAGTTGTTTGAGTTGTTTGAGTTGTGCAGGCGTTGTTTTTTTCTTGATATAAAATAGAATCAATATCCCAATAATTAAAATTGCAACAACAATATAATAGCTCTGTGTAAGGTCATCACTTTTTTTCGTTGGAAGTGGAGAGAGGGAGTTGTTTGTTTGTGCAGTACTGTTTTGAGTGAGACTTTTTTGTCTTGTTGCTGCTTTATTTGTAAAGCGTAGTCTAAGCCCATAGCCATCTGCTGTTTTTGATGCTAGGAGTTTGACAGATTGTGGTACAGAGGCAATGATTTGTGTTTGACCTTTGAGCGGTGTAATAGCGACAGATTGTAAAAAGCGTGAAGCAACTTTTTTTATCTTTGGTGACTCTATCGTAGCATCTTCTAGTTTGATAATTATCTTCGATTTGCCACGACTCTGTTTGATGATACCGCTGTATGGTGTATCAAAAGTTATCATTACATCTGCTCTGTCTGTGCGGTCGTAGATGTTATAACTTAAAATTTTAGAGCCAAAGAGTGAAAGAGGAAGTAGGAAAAGTAGTAAATATTTAATCATAATCTCTCTTTAGAAAGGTAGTATAAAACAGCAGAAGAATCAAGTACTTCATTGATACGGATAGCAAGATTTTTCTCGTAAACCATAACCTCACCTTTACCCAGTATACGCCCATTTACATAAGACTCTACAGATTCTCCTGCAGGTTTTTTTAAGTCAATAATAGAGCCTTTTTCAAGTTGCAGTATCTCATGAACAGTCAGTTCTGTTTCACCCAGGTCAGAGACAAATTCGACTTCCATATCTAAAATCCCTGAGTAGTCCATCCATGACAGATCAGGAGATTGTTCTAATTTCTCTTTTTCTTTTTTTGTATCAGGCATCTATTTCCTTAATTGCAACAGTAAGTTCATCATTGCCGATTTTGATTGTTTTTGAGTCATCAACATCAAAATTAAACTCCCCAATCTTTTCAAACTTTGGTGTCCCAATAGTGTAAGGGTTTCTGCTGATCCCTTCAGCTATAACTTTTGCACTCCCAATGATTAGGTTTGCAGTTTCAAGTGTCATATCTTTGAGTGTCTCTTCATCGCTCTCATCTTCTTCCAAAAAGAGCTTGGAGACTCTTTGCATAAACTCTTTATCTGAAGCAATGTAAACCCTGTGCTTTTTATTGTCTTGTGTGTCAATATCTATGTAAGCAATAAGCGTTCTCTTTTGTGTTGAGCCATCTTTTAACTCATGAGGTTCACGAATCTGATGAACACAAAAGTTTTCAGCCGCCTCTTTAATAGTATCTAACATTTTTTTTCCCGTTTTGTAATGATTAGATTATACTTGAATGAAACACAAACTAAAATTAAATTGTAATTTTGCAAGGACTCTCTTATTGATAATGGAGTATAATTCCAAAAAAGTTTATGGATATTTATGATTGCATTAATGCTGCTTGGCTCTTTTGTCGGACTTTTGTCAGGTTTTTTTGGCATTGGCGGGGGAACGATTCTTATTCCTTTACTCTTACTGCTGGGTTATGAAACAAAAGTAGCTATCGGTATATCAGTTGTACAGATGGTCTTTAGTTCTATTTACGGAAGTTATCTGAACAATAAAAAAGGTACTCTTGATATTAAAATGGTAAGTGTCATTGGTATCGGTGGATTTGGTGGAGCACTGCTGAGTGGTTATATCGCAGCATTTTTAAGTGATAGAAGTTTAGAGATACTATTTCTCTCTTTTGCGACATTTGCACTCTTTCGTATGTTCTTTAAGACGCATGAAGATGCTAAAGAAAAGGAACTGCATTATTCTCTGCTGCTTCTTATCGGTGCTTTGCTTGGTGCTTTTAGTATGACAATAGGTGTAGGTGGGAGTATATTACTTGTTCCTATACTGGTGGGTTTTTTGCATGTATCACTTAAAAAAGCGGTCTCGGCCGGACTCTTTTTTGTGGTCTTTTCTTCCGTTGCAGGTTTAATATCTCACGCGATTGAGGGACATGTGGATTATAAAAGTGGCATCATCATTGGACTGGCTTCACTTTTGGGTGTTTATCTGGGCATCCACTTAAAAGAGAAGGTATCACATCGTCTACAAAAGAGACTATTGGTTGGCTTTTATCTCTTTGTAGTGCTTTATCTGGCAAACAGAATATTTTTTTAAAGGCAGAATTTGAAAAAAAAAGATTTAATAAAAATTACAGGTGCTCGTGAAAACAACTTAAAAAATATAAACTTGAGCATACCAAAAAATGAACTTATCGTTATGACGGGCCTTAGTGGAAGTGGTAAATCAACACTCGCTTTTGATACGCTCTATGCAGAGGGACAACGACGTTATATGGAGAGTCTATCCTCTTATGCAAGACAATTCCTTGACCGTGTCGGTAAGCCTGATGTTGATAAGATAGAAGGACTGACTCCCGCTATTGCTATTGATCAGAAAACGACTTCTAAAAATCCTCGCTCTACTGTCGGGACGATTACTGAGATTTATGATTATCTACGTCTTTTATATGCACGTGTAGGGATTCAGCACTGTCATAAGTGTGGCAAGGTTATCTCACAGATGTCTGCATCAGATATCATCAATGAAGTGGCAAAATTACCAGAAGGTGCGAAACTTGTTCTTATGGCACCGTTAGTGCGTGAGAATAAGGGAAGTTATGCAGATCTGTTAGAATCACTGGTACATAAAGGGTATGTTCGTGCTATGATTGATGGTGTGATGGTACGTCTTGATGAAGAGATTGAGCTCTCTAAAACAAAAAAACATACGATTAAAGTTGTCATTGACAGAGTTGTCGTGAAAGAAGAGAATAAAGAGCGAATTGCTTCTTCGGTTGAAAAAGCATTGAAAGAGAGCTATGGCGAGCTTGAGATCGATGTACTTAATGCCCAAGAGTTAGGAATTTCTGAACATATTCACTACTCGGAACATAATGCCTGCTTTGACTGTAAAATCAGTTTTGATGAACTAGAGCCACTCAGCTTTTCATTTAACTCTCCAAAGGGTGCATGTAGTGAGTGTGACGGATTAGGACTTCGCTATGCGCTTGATGTAGAGAAGATAATAGATCAAGACCTGCCGATAGAAAAGGGTGCGGTCAAGATTGTTTATGGTTTTAACAAAGGTTATTACTTTACCTTCTTAAAAGGTTTTTGTGCAGCTAATGATATTGATATCACCGTACCTTATTCAGAACTGCCGCAGCATCAGCAAAAAGCAATACTTCATGGTGGTATAGAAGAGGTCGAGTTTCTTTGGAAAAAACATAAGGTAAAACGAATTTTTCCGGGGATTATTCGCATCGCTTATGATATGTTCAAGGATGAAAAAGAGCTTGGTGATTATATGAGTGAGAAGGTCTGTAATGTTTGTAATTCTCACCGTCTTAAGCTCGAATCACTTGCTGTAAAAGTGGCAGATAAAGGCATAGCAGAACTGCTCGATATGCCAATAGCAAAAACATACGAGTTCTTTGCAAATGAAGAGAATTTTACATACCTTGACAAACAGCATGCGCAAATCGCACTGCCGATTTTAAATGAGATACGTGAGCGTCTCTTTTTCCTTTATGATGTAGGACTTGGCTACATCACACTTGGACGTGATGCACGTACGATTTCTGGGGGTGAGGCTCAGCGTATTCGCATTGCTTCGCAGATTGGAAGTGGACTGACTGGTGTTATGTATGTTTTGGATGAGCCAAGTATAGGGCTACATGAGAGAGATACACTCAAACTCATTAAAACACTTAGAAGTCTGCAGAAAAAGGGTAATACCGTCATCGTTGTTGAACATGACAAAGAGACTATTGAAAATGCTGATTTTATTGTAGATATCGGAAGTGGAGCAGGGAAGTTCGGTGGAGAGGTTGTCTTTAGTGGTACACTTGATAAACTCAAAAAAGCAAAGACACTCACTGCAGATTATCTCTATGGTCGTAAAAAGATAGAGTACTTTTATAGACGTGGCCAAGAAAAGTGGGTAGAGATTAAAAATGTAACGATTAACAACATCAAAAATCTCTCTGCGAAAATTCCGCTCAATAATTTTGTATGTATTACAGGTGTCAGTGGAAGTGGTAAAAGTTCACTGATGCTTCAAACACTCCTGCCTGTTGCACGTGAGCTTTTAAATCATGCCAGAAAGGTCAATAAAGTTGCAGGTGTCGAGATAACAGGGCTTGAAAATGTCGATAAGGTCATCTATCTTGATCAAAGTCCTATCGGGCGTACTCCACGTTCAAACCCTGCAACTTATACCGGTGTAATGGATGAGATACGTAACCTCTTTGCACAAACAAAAGAGAGTCAGATTCGTGGTTATACTGCTTCACGCTTCTCTTTTAATGTAAAAGGTGGACGTTGTGAGAAATGTCAGGGTGAGGGTGAGATAAAAATAGAGATGCATTTCTTACCAGATATTATGGTCAAATGTGACAGCTGTAAAGGTCGCCGTTACAATGACCAAACTTTAGAGGTCTACTATAAAGGCAAAACCATTTCTGATGTGCTTAATATGAGTGTAGATGAAGCTTTTGAGTTCTTTAAACCGATTCCAAAGATTCATCAGAAGATGAAAACACTTGTTGATGTGGGCTTAGGTTACATCACACTCGGACAAAATGCTGTGACACTCTCAGGTGGAGAGGCACAGCGTATCAAACTTTCAAAAGAGCTCTCACGCAAAGATACTGGAAAAACACTCTATATCTTAGATGAACCTACAACAGGACTGCATTTTGCCGATGTAGACAGACTGACAAATGTTCTTCATAAATTTGTAGAGCTTGGTAACTCTGTACTTATCATCGAGCATAATCTTGATATGATAAAAAATGCTGATTATATCATCGATATGGGACCAGAAGGGGGTAGTGGCGGTGGACTTGTCATCGCAGAAGGCTCACCAGAAGCATTGGCAGAGAATTATGAAAGAACAGGTTCTTATACAGGTGAGTATCTCAAAAAAGAGCTGGCACTTCATAAATAAAGAGAAACATCAATTTTTAATGATATAATAAAACATTGTTAAAAATTGGTAGGTTTTATGCAAAAGAAATATGATATATTAATTGTTGATGATGTTAGTGAAAATATCCGATTAGCAATTAGTATTTTAAAAAATGACAATTATAACTTCTCTTATGCTTTGAGTGGTAAATCTGCTATAGAAATTTTAAAACGAAAACGTTTTGATCTGATACTGCTTGATGTAATGATGCCGGAGCTTGATGGATTTACATTATGTAAGATGATCAAAAAGACTCCGGTACTAAAAGAGATTCCCATCATATTTGTTACTGCAATTGTTGAAATAGACTACATACAAGAGGGTTTTAAACTTGGTGCTGTTGATTATGTGACAAAACCATACCATTCTGTTGAACTGCGTGCCCGTGTGGCAAATCATCTTGAACTCTACAAACACAGACAAAATTTAAAATATCGTAACAGGGAACTGATACATGATATAAAAAGTGAACGTGATCAACACCTAGCAGAGTTGGAGCTAGCGCAAAAAGAGATTATCTATATTCTCTCAGAGATTATGGCATCAGACAGCGGTGAAACGGCTGAACATGTAAAACGTGTGGCAAACATATCCAAAGAGCTTGCACTTTTAGAAGGTCATTTGACACATGAACAGATACATACAGTCTATCTTGCTTCTCCACTGCATGATATAGGAAAAGTTTTGATTGACAATTCCATATTACACAAAAATGATAGACTTACTGATGAAGAGTACTATGAGATGAAAAAGCATCCTGTCTTGGCATTGAACATTTTAAGTAAATCCAAAAGTGAACTTATTAAAGCTGCAGCAGTCATTGCCTATGAACATCATGAAAACTGGGATGGTTCAGGTTATCCTAAAGGTTTACAAGGTGAAGATATACATATTTATGGTAGAATTGTTGCACTAGCAGATGTACTTGATGCATTAACCCATAAACGCTCCTACAAAGAGAAATGGAGCTTTGAAAAAGCTGTACGTTATATCATAAGTCTTGGAGGCAAGAAATTTGATCCAAGGCTTATACACCTATTTGAAAGTAATCTTGAAGTATTTAAAGAGCTAGTGGAAGAGTAAAAATGTATGATCATGAGTTGATAGTTTTTGGAGCTGCAATCATTTTTTTGATAATGGCTTTTTTTGTAATTCTAAAAATTTCAAAAGAAAAACAGTTAGAGCATCAAAAGGCTCTTGAAGATGAGATATATACGTTAAAAGCAAAAATTATAGACCAAGAAAAAATTATAAAATATGCAAAAAACAGTTCACAGAGTCGTTTGGCATTGGAGCAGATTAAAAAGATTGAATCACTGCAATCAGAGATAAAACGACATAAAAAACGTGTCCAGGACGCAAAAGCAATTGCACAGGAAGCACATAACGTAAAATCAGAATTTCTCTCAAACATACGACATGAGATACGCAGTCCGATGAACTCAATCATTGTCTTTGCAGAGCTTTTGGTTCAAGAAAGTCAAAACGCAAAACTGCAAAACTATGCGAAAAATATCTACAGTGCAGGTAAAAAGCTTTTGGAAATGCTTGATGATATCATTGAACTCTCACGTGTTGAAAAGGGTACATTTGTACTTGAAGAAAAACCTGTAGATATCAAAGCACTGATACAAAATATTGTCAGAACACAGAGAGAAGAGGCAAGCCGGAAAGGATTGGAGTTTACACTAGACATTGATGAAAAGATTCCAGATTCGTTGATGCTGGATGAGTCAAAAATAGAAGATATTTTTGCCAATCTTATAGAAAATGCAGTTAAGTTCACAAACAAAGGTTATGTATGTGTAAAACTTGAAGAAGATGGTAAAGACATTGCCAAAAACTCCATTAACTTTCTTTTAACTGTTGAGGACAGCGGTTCTGGTATCGCAGATGAAGATAAAGAGAAAATCTTTGAAATCTTTGAAAGTTCCAAAGAAAAAGAGCTAAGGGGAATAGGACTTGGCCTTTCTATAAATAAAAGAATGGCTAAACTCATGAATGGAGATATCTTTGTTGAATCTCAAGTCGGTAAAGGGTCAAAATTTATTTTTGCACTTACTGGTGTGGAAGTAGTGCTTTTAAGTGCTGACTCTAAAGAGTATAATGAAGATATGATCGATTTCTCACTTATCAAACCAAGCGGTGGAACAGTTATGGTGATAGATGAAAATGCAGAGGTGAGAAGCCTCATTCGTGATTCATTTTTTGAGAGTGCCTTAAAAGTACTCTCATACGACAACCCAAGAGATGCCATAGAAGCTTTGAAGCATAATAAAGTAGATATGATTTTTATTGATATTGACATCTTGACAAGTGATGACAATGCTGTTTCAAAAATCTTAAAAGGTATCAGTGATGCTCCTGTCATCACTTTAACAGAGAAACAGATACGAGGCATTGGTCTGAAATTTAATGCTGCCAAAATTGCTGGACATTTGAAAAAGCCATTGTCAAAATCTGAGCTTTTTAAAATCTCTTTACATGTTCTCAAAGAAGAAGATGAACATGCATATAGTTTAATCTCAGAAGATGAAGAGAGTTTTGAGAATCTTCAAAGATCTCAAGTAGAGCGTTTTTCCCAACTTACATCAAAAAATCTGAATCAACTCTATGATAAGGCCCTTAAAACCCACGATCTCGATACCATAAAACTTTTTGCCGAAGAGCTTTTGAGCATAGCACTGGACTGTGCTATAGAGGATATGGTCAAGTTTGCCGATAAACTTCTTGTAAAGATCGAACTTTTTGAAATTGATGCTATTAACAATATGATGCAGCAGTACAAGCAAAAAGTTTCTCGATTAAAAAATTCTATAGTATAATTCGACAAAAATTACAAAGGCTAAAAATGTCAGTATATGTTTTTGGACACAGAAATCCAGATAGTGATTCTATTATTGGTGCAATAGCACTTTCATATCTTAAAAATCAGGTAGAAAATGAAGAGTATATTCCTGTAAAACAGGGAGATATTTCTGCTGAGACTGCATTTATCTTAGAAAAATTCGGATATGCAGATAAAGAGCCGGCTTTAAAAACTTCTGTAGCAGGTGAGAAGGTTTATCTTGTAGACTCTACTGACAAACCACATTTCCAGGATGATATTGATGAAGCAACTATTGTTGGTATTGTTGACCACCATAAACTTGGTGATATCATCACATCTACGCCACTTGAAGCGTGGATAAGACCAATTGGATCATCAAATACAGTTATTTATGAGATGTACAGATGCTATGGTGTTGACGTGCCAAAAGAGATAGCGGGAATGATGATGCTTGCAATTTTAAGTGACACTGTTATCTTTAAATCACCAACATGTACAAAAGTAGATACAAAAGCCGTAAAGGAACTAGCTCAAATTGCAGGCATAGAAGATTATAAACAACTTGCAATGGAGATGTTCATTGTAAAATCTGCAGTCGATGGTGCATCTGCACGTGATTTAAATACACGTGACTATAAAGAGTTCAATATGAACAGTACAAAAGTAGGTATCGGTCAGCTTGAGATGGTGGATATCACAGTCTTAGAGCCACGTGAGGATGAACTTTTAGAAGATATGAAAAAGATGAAAGAGGAGAATGGTCTGCATACTGTTCTTATTCTTTTGACAGATATCATGAAAGAGGGCTCAAAACTCCTTGTAGTATCTGACGATGCAAGCAAAATAGAAGCTGCTTTTAATGTAAAACTAGAAAATAACAAAGCATGGCTTAAGGGTGTTCTTAGTCGTAAAAAACAGGTCGTTCCTTTCGTTCAGCCACAATTCTAAAAGATTAAACGCTACTCAGTATAGAGGTAGCGTTTGATTTTCTTCGTTGGAGTCTTTACAAAAGGCTCGATTTGTTCTATGAACTTTGTTATCTTTGAAAAAGATGCAAGTTGTGCGTTTACTTCCTTTCGCATATCTTCTAGAAGTTTGTCTATCTTCTCTTTTACTTCACTGTCCGGTGTATTATCCGCTTTAAAGAGTTTGTCTATGAGCTCATAATCCAAGTGAATTCTAGCTACAAGTTTACCCTCTTTTTCCATTACAAGTGAGTCAAGAACTGTCTCATTTTGATTGATAATGGCTTCTATCTGTTCAGGATAGATGTTCTCTCCACCAGAGCCGATGATGACATTTTTACTTCTTCCGCTTATGAACAGATAACCGTCTTCATCAAGATAACCAAGATCTCCTGTTTTAAACCACTCTCCATCCATTACCTCTTTTGTTTGCTCTTCATCTTTGTAATATCCCAGCATTACACTTGGAGATTTGACATAGATTTCGCCTTCACCATTGTTTGGATTTGGTTCATGGATTTCAACTTCCACTCCAACCATAGGGAGGCCAGTTGAGCCGATTTTTGGGGTATGGTCGAGTCGTGTACCTGCAATAAGTGGAGATGTTTCTGTCAGTCCATATCCTATAATGTATGGAAAATCCGCTTCTGCAAGGAATTTCTCAACAAAAGGAGAGAGTGCGGCTCCACCAATTCCTAAAAACCGAAGCTTTCCGCCAAATGTTTCTATCAGCTTTTTCCCTGCAATTTTGTTGAGTTTTTTTCTTACAAACGGGATGTTATAAAGAAATCTCATAGGAGCTGAGCTTGTAAACTTTGGCAGTACCTTGTTTTTGTAAATCTTCTCGATGATAAGTGGAACTGAGAGCATCATAGTCGGTTGTACAACACTAAAAGCTTTGATGAGTACATTTGGTGTTGGTGTTTTATCAATGTAGACAACATCTGCTCCGTGAAGTATAGGTACTATCATCCCAACAGTACACTCAAGAGTATGTGCAAGTGGTAAGATAGATAAAAAAGTGTCTTCTGGAGTAATGTTTATATTCTTGTAAGCACTCATGGCATTTGTAACGAGATTTTTATGTGAGAGCATAACACCTTTTGAGTGTCCTGTAGTTCCTGAAGTGTAAAGCAGTGCCGCCATATCATCTTCTGCAGGCTTTGGCAGCTCTTTAGAAGCTATACGTTGTTTGAGTTTGGACATATAGCTGTGGTTGGTTAACTCATCTACAAGTGTTAAATCATCAAGCTTGATAACAAACTTCATATTTGAGTCTTCAAGCTCTTCTATGGTTTGCAGATGTTTGTTGGAGACAAAAACAGCTTTTGCTTCTGAGTGACGAATGATATGCTGTACATCAGATGGATGAAAATCCGGTAAAATAGGGACTATAATCCCGCCAAAATAGGTAACACTAAAGTAGGCTATGGCCCAATTTGGCATATTTTCACTCAGTAGTGCTACTTTGTCACCTTTTCTTATACCATTGTCTTTTAGAATCTTTATCATATTGAAGATATTTTCATAAAGTTCTTTATAGCTCATAGGTTCTTGACCTACTTTAGAGAGAACATCTCTTTCTCCATAGAGTTTGACAGAACGGTTTAACAGTGCCGGAAGTGTAAAGTTTTCTAAGTTTTCATATGGATATAGCATATATAATCTCTTCTTGTATATAAATTTAGTATTATTATACATAAAATATTCCAATCAGGCATAACAATGAGCAGACGACACAAAAGCAAACAGCCAAAACGTAATACCGTAACATTTACAGCTAAAGATTTTCTTCCAACAACACGCGCAGAGATGGATGCGCGTGGATGGGATTATTGTGATGTGATTTTAGTAAGTGGTGATGCTTACATAGACTCTCCATTTATCGGTGTTTCAATGGTTGGTCGTATGCTTGAGAGAATGGGATATAAGGTCGGTATGATAGGTCAGCCGGATATTGATTCACCTGATGATATTATGCGTCTTGGAGAGCCACGTCTTTACTGGGGTGTTAGTGGTGGTAGTGTTGACTCTATGGTGTCAAACTATACAGCCACAAAGAAGTTTAGAAATTCAGATGACTATACTCCGGGTGGAAAAAACAACAAACGCCCAGACAGAGCAGTCCTTGTCTATACAAACTTAATTCGTCGCTATTTTAAAAATACAGTGCCGATTGTCCTTGGCGGTATTGAAGCTTCACTTCGTCGTGTGAGTCACTATGATTACTGGTCAAATAAACTCAAAAAACCCATACTTTTTGACTCTAAAGCTGATGTGATGATCTATGGAATGGGTGAGATTGCCTTAGAACAACTTACAAAGGCCATAGAGGATAAACGTGATTATCGTGATATTCGAGGAATATGCTATATCTCTAAAGAGCCTGTATATGAGTATATTCAACTGCCAAGTCATCAAGAGTGTTTGGATGATAAAGAGAAGTATATCGATCTTTTCGATGCTTTTTATGACAATAATGACCCAATCTCAGCCAATGGACTCTGTCAGCCTGTAGATACACGCTACCTGATTCAAAACCCTCCATGTGATTATCTCAATGAAGATGAGATGGATGCCAATTCAAAGCTTCCTTTTACAAGAGAGTTGCATCCCTACTATGCTAAAGATGGCAAAGTGAAGTGTCTGGAGACGATTAAATTTTCCATCATGACACACCATGGATGCTGGGGAGAGTGTAACTTCTGTGCTATTGGTGTGCATCAAGGCAGAACTATTCGTACAAGAAGTGAGAAAAACATCCTCGAAGAGGCAAAAGAGTTTAACAAGTACAAAGATTACAAGGGAATTATCAGTGATGTTGGCGGACCTACGGCAAATATGTATGGGTATGAGTGCGGTAAAAAGCTAAAACTCGGTACCTGTGACCATCAACGCTGTGTCGATGCAAATCATCTCTGTAAAACAATGAAGATAGACCACTCAAGAAACATCAACCTTTTACGTCAAGTACGTCAGGTTGAAGGTGTAAGAAAAGCCTTTGTAGCAAGTGGCGTGAGATATGACTTCATTACAGAAGATAAGCAGCACGGATATACTTACCTTAAAGAGATGGTCAAACACCATATCTCCGGACAGATGAAAGTAGCTCCGGAACATACACAGCAACATGTACTTGAACTGATGGGAAAACCTGGTAAGCAGACACTGATAGATTTTAAAAAGATGTATGACAAACTCAATGCAGAAGAGGGTAAAAAACAGTTCTTGACCTACTATCTTATAGCTGCACACCCCGGATGTACCGAGAGTGATATGCATGAACTGAAACGCTTTACAAGTGAAGAGCTACAGATGAATCCCGAACAGGCACAAGTCTTTACACCAACACCATCAACATACTCAGCAGTCATGTACTACACAGAGATGGACCCAAAAACTCGTAAGAAGATCTTTGTAGAAAAAGATACAAAGAGTAAAGAGAAACAAAAGCAGATAGTTGTGAAAAAAGACAACTTTTGCTCAGGGTTTGCTTCTTAATCTTTTAGAATCGAAGTAGCAGTTACAAAGATATAATCTTTTCCCGTAATAGTTACTCGAAACTTTTTTTGTTGCAGATATTTTTTTGCAAAGTTGACATCTTTGTAAAGATTGGACATTTCACTGAAGTTATAATTTTTCATCTTTGCACCGTAAATCATCTCTCCATCTATCCAGCGGCAGTTTGGCCATGCTAGTATCATAGCACCCCTTTTTGAGAGTTGGTTTTGAACGATGGACATAAGGAGTTTATTGTACTCTAAGTTAGAACTTTGCAGTGTTCCTATGCTTATAATTAGGTCAAACTCTCCCAAGTTGAGTTCTTTTAAGTGGTTTATATCAGCACACAGCAGTTCTATATTGTCATCTTTTTCAAATTTCTCTTTTGCTGCTTCAATAGCTGAAGCACAGTAGTCTATACCTACAAGTTCCAACTCTGAGAAATTTTTTGCCATCTCTTTGATTATTTCAAACTCATCACCGCTGTTGATACCAAGATTTAAAATACGTCTATGTGAGGAGAGTTTGACATTTTGCAAAGCTTGCGTGAAGTAATGAAGAAATCCTGCTTCTTCGTTTTTATAGATTTGTGAGAATATAGATTCTGTGCCATATTTATCTTCTTTGTCCGCATTGCTTGCATGAAAGCTGTCTTGTGTAAGTTTTTCATATCTCATAAGGATGAAGTTTTCATCTACAGGCTTTGGTGTGAGCATTCTACAACCAAGAGCATGTGCCAAATCAATCCAACTTTTATATCCTCTGTAGATAACATCTTCATCAGCTATTTTTATATGTGTACCATTGTATGTAGAAGTTGTAATATCTGGATTGACAACTACAAACTCTATGATCTCTTTCGGTTTTTTGCAGTTAAGGACTTTTGTTAATGTTTCTATTATTTCAAATAAATGTAAGGTGTGTAATTTCATCATACTATTCCAACTTGCAAGAATTATTCCACAATTTTGTGATGAAAATGTGATATAATTATTACAAATTCAAATAGTTGTAAATGAGAAGAGATGAATAATAATATAAGTTTTTATAAATTTATGTACAGACAGGTTGCCATGGCTTTGGCTTTGACGCTTGGTACTTCACCTGGTTATATATTGATGGGTTATCTTTACAGTTCTTTATATGTGGAGATTATGTGGTACATAATTGTGCTTTGTATCTCATGGTGGGGTTATTATCTTTATAGACTCTTTTCAAATGATATGACCATAGAAGAAAAAGAGAGTTGGCTTACGGAAGTACGTATATTTATGTTCGTTTATTTTTCGCTTTGGACATTGATGTTTGTTTATTATGTTTTTAAAGACAATATCAATCTTCACTATATAGCCATTGCAACACAACTAGGAAGTTCAGTTGTTGCTTCGACTATTTTAGCTTCACAAAAAAAGCTTGTGATCTCAACCGTTGTAGCCTTGATGTTACCGATCACCATTTATTTTATAGCTGTTGGTGAAGTGTACAGTTATCTTTTAGCCTTTTTTACACTTGTTTTGGCCATTGTCTTACTGTATGCTGCAAAAAATACACATGATTATCTTATAAAGAGTCGTTTTCAAGCCTATCATGACTATTTGACAGGGCTTGGAAATAGACGCTATTTTATAGAGATGCTTGAGAGCTCGAGCAAACAAAATGCTAATAAGTATACATATCTGTTATTAATTGATTTAGATTATTTCAAAATTATCAATGATACCTTGGGGCATGATGTTGGTGATGAACTTCTTAAAGAAGTTGCTCATAGGATGGAGAATCTAGCCGTAGAATATGGCAATATCACAGCGAGACTTGGTGGTGATGAGTTCTGTGTTCTTGGAAAGTGCAGTTTTGATACTGAAGAAGCATGTCGTAAAGATGCGGAAGAATTTTCTACTAAATTGCTTGATGCAATTAAGCAGAGCTATTGTATTGACGGCAGTAGTCTTTATATCAGTGCAAGTATTGGTGTAAGTATTATCAATAACCCAAAACTACAGGCGAATGAGTTTTTAAAAGAGGCAGATATCGCTATGTATGAAGCAAAACATAGAGGGAGAGATGGCATTATAGTCTTTAATGATGCGCTTAGCAAGCTTGTTGAAGAGAAGCTTGATATTGAAAGACATCTGCATTTTGCTTTAAAAAATCAAGAGATAGACCTGCTCTATCAGCCACAGGTCGATGTGAAGGGCAGAATAATCGGGTGTGAGGTACTTGTTCGTTGGGAGAGTAGTGACTTAGGCACTATCTCTCCAGAGGTTTTTATACCGATAGCTGAGAGCAATGGCTATATCATTGAACTTGGTGATTACATTCTTGAAGATACACTCCGAACACTTGCAAAATGGACACAGGCAGGGGTACGTTTGCAACAGATATCTATCAATGTAAGTATGCGTCAACTCTTACATAAAGATTTTGTACCGCGTGTTTTTGAACTCTTTAAAAAGTACAGTGTGGCGAATTTTGATACAAGGATCATTTTTGAGATCACAGAGACAAGTACCTATGATGATACAAAAAAACTTATTCATATTATTAACAGACTCAGACATGTGCATGTTTATTTCTCCATAGATGATTTTGGAACAGGATACTCCTCTTTGAGTTATTTACGTGACATTCCAATAGATGAACTCAAAATTGATAAATCTTTTATCTCAGAACTCTCTAATGTACAGCAAGCATCTTTGGTAAAGTCCATTATAGACATTTCACAAAACCTTAATCTGACAATTGTTGCTGAAGGAGTGGAAGAAGAGTATCAAAAAGAGTTCCTTGCAGAACTGAATTGTGATATTTTCCAAGGGTATCTTTTCTCAAAACCACTCAAAAAAGAGCATTTTGAAGAGTATTATAAAATGAAAAATTATCTCTAGAAGAACTTTAGCGCAAAAAATGTTCCAACTTTTTTACTTTATTAGATTTCTTTTAGTTTAATTACTCTACAATAACTAAAAATTATTTGGAAACTCAAAGAATGCGAATAGATAAATTTTTAAACTCTGTAAATATTACAAAACGACGCTCAGTTGCACAGGATATGCTTGCAAATGGCGTTGTAGAGATAAACGGTGTAGTGGTAAAACCGAGTAAAAATGTCGAGGTTGGGAGTGTCATAACCATCAACTATCTCAAAGAGCCAAAAAAGTATGAAGTACTGCAGATTCCTACAACAAAATCAACACCAAAATCACTCCAGCATGAGTATATCAAGGAGATTTCATAATGAATTATGAAGAGGCAAAAGCAGAATTTACAAAACTTTTTGAACATAAAATGAGTGATGATCAGATGCGTGAGTTTTTACTCTCACTTGAGCTGAATGAACATACTCCTGTTGAGACAATAGCTGCTGCTGCAGATGTGATGCGTTCTTTTGCAATTCCTTTACCAATAAGTGAAGAGTTGCGTGAGCGTGCCATTGACATCGTAGGTACTGGCGGTGATAAGATAGGCTCTTTTAATATCTCTTCAACGACTTCTATTTTAACTGCTGCTTGTGGAGCAACTGTTGCAAAACATGGAAACCGCTCTATCACGTCAAAGAGTGGGAGTGCAGATGTACTTGAGGCTTTAGGTATTAACTTGGCCCTTTCTGTAGAGCAAAATGCAAGACTCTTAGAAGAAGCCGGATGGTGTTTTATGTTTGCACAGAACCATCACCCTGCGATGAAGTTCATTATGCCGGTGCGTAAGTCCATAGATACAAAGACAGTGTTTAATGTCTTAGGTCCGCTTACAAATCCTGCAAACATCAAAAAATATATGCTTGGTGTCTTCGACAAAGCTTTTGTACCAAAGATGGCTGAAGCGTTGAAAATAAACGGTGCCGCGTCAGCTCTTGTTGTTAGCTCGCAGGAGGGGATGGATGAGATAGGTATCAGTGGTGTCACGTATGCCACACGTCTAAAAGATGGTAAGCTCGAAGAGTTTGAGATAAATCCAGAAGATTATGGACTTAAATGCGCTCCGCTTGAAGCAATAGCCGGTGGTGATGCCAGAGAAAATGCAAAAATTATGTTTAACATCTTTGATAATACATCAACAGATGCACAGCGTGATATCGTACTTTTAAATACGGCAGCTTCACTGATGGTGGATGGTTTGGCTCGTGATATTCAAGATGGGTTAGAGATGGGGCGTGAAGCACTTGCAAATGCTCGTGCGAAGAAAAAGCTAAAACAGATTGTAGAGTTGTCAAACAAGCTATGAAAAAAGAGTATAAGCTAGAGTTACATGAACTCAATAAGCTCACGCAGGATGTCTTAGATACATTTTCAAACGGTGTTATTATCTTGCGTGGAGATTTGGCAGCTGGAAAGACAACACTTGTGAAAGCTTTCGCAAAAAAGTTAGGCTGTGATGAAGAGGTGACATCACCGACATTTTCCCTACAGCAGTGTTATGGTGAGAAGATTTTTCATTATGACATCTATAATCATGGACTGGAGCATTTCATCTCTTTAGGGATGTTAGAAGAGTTGGATAAAGAGGGACTGCACTTTATAGAGTGGGGTGATGATGCTCTGGTTGAGCTTTTAGAGTCCGCAGGGATTGATGTAATGACAATAGATATAAAAAAGATTTCAGATAAAGCAAGAGAGTACAGCATATGCACACATTAAAAGCAGTAGATTTAAAGAAGAAGATAAAAGAGTTAGAGATAGTTAAGGGCATGAGCCTTGAAGTAAACAGCGGAGAGGTTGTCGGGCTTTTGGGGCCAAACGGTGCAGGGAAGACAACTACTTTTTATATGATATGTGGACTTGTAGAGGCGAGTGACGGAAAGGTTTTTTTTGACGGAGAGGATCTTATCGGTATGCCGCTGCATCAGCGTGCACGTAAGGGTATTGGATATCTTCCGCAAGAGGCTTCCATCTTTAAAGATTTGAGTGTAGAAGATAACCTGATGATAGCAGCAGAGGTTGGCATCAAAGATAAAAAAGCTCAGGAAGAGCGAATTTTAGAACTTCTGGATATGTTTAACATTGAGCCGATTCGCTATCGAAAAGGAATTAGTCTTTCAGGTGGAGAGCGTCGTCGTGTTGAGATTGCCCGTGCACTTGTAAACAAGCCAAAGTTTTTACTGCTTGATGAACCCTTTGCCGGAGTTGACCCAATTGCTGTGATGGATATCCAAAAGGTAATCCATCAGTTGGTATCGTACGATATCGGTGTACTTATAACGGACCACAATGTGCGTGAGACATTGGATGTGTGTGACAGAGCCTATGTTATTAAATCAGGTGAGCTTTTAGCAAGTGGAACAAGTGAAGAGATTGGGAAAAACCCTGATGTCCGTAAGCACTATCTTGGTGAGAGCTTTAAGCTGTAAGGATTGTAGAAAAAGATGGGAGCATTAAGGCAGACGCAAGGGGTTGAGACAAAGCACAAACTCTCAAATACACTGCGTAACTGGTTACCGATACTACACTCCTCGCTCTCAGACCTTCCAGAGGTGATGGCTCCTTTTGTTGAAGCAAACCCTGTTGTTGAAATTAAAAACGGATATGAAGAGGATTTTGAGAAAAAGATTCCCAAAAAGATCATCTCCGGTGCTGTAAGTAACTCACGTACAGAACAGATAGAAGCATTGACCATTCAATCTCGCTCTTTGTTTGAAGTACTTGACGAGCAACTTGGTGCACCACTCTTTCCGACACCGATTTCTCAAGAGATTGCCGAGTTTGTTGTGCAAAACCTGGATGAAAACGGTTACTATGAAGGTAAAACTCAAGAGTTTTGTCAAAAGCATGCAATTGATGAGGATGCTTTTGAGAAAGTTCGTCTGCGTTTTGCTTTTATAGAGCCTGTTGGCATAGGAGCAAAAAATCTTGCAGAGAGCTTTTTGTTTCAGCTTGATAATGCCGAGATAAGTAATGAAGCCTATTCTCTTGCTGCAACTATTATTCAAAACATGCAAGATATTCACAGTTTTGCAAAAGAGCCCCATTTTACAGAAGCGATGAAGGTGATATCGAGTTTTAAAAATCCGCCAAATATTGAGTATCAAGAGGATTCTGCGCAGGTTGTACCTGATTTAATGATATACTTTAATGATGATAATGAGATAGAGGTCAAGCTCAATGATGCCTACTACCCGACTATCAATATCGATACTTCCTATGGGGTAGAGCATGATTTTGTCAAAGAGAAGATAAAAGAGGCAAAATCTCTTGTTGATGCTCTTGATATGCGTCGGGCAACGCTCTATAAAGTAGGGTTGATGATAGTTGAATATCAGTATGAGTTTTTTACCGGTGGCCGTATTATGCCGCTTACTCTCAAAACACTTGCTGATGAGTTTGGACACAATCCTTCAACTATCAGCCGTGCCATCGCAAACAAGTACATTGCTTGTGACAGAGGTGTGCTTGCAATGAAAGAGTTCTTCACAACAGCTATCGATGAAGATGTCAGTAATGCAGCCATCAAAGAGTACCTTGTCTCACTTGTCAAAGAGGAGAATAGGGTAAAACCACTCAGCGATATGAAACTGTTAGAAAAAATAGAAGAGAAGTTCAAGGTAAAAATGGTACGCCGTACCATTGCTAAGTATAGGAAACAACTCAATATAGCCGGTTCATCTGAGCGTAAAAAGCTCTATCAACTTGGCGGATAAAAGGATAATAATGATAAAAGAAATAATAAAATACCCAACAACACCGAGTCTGGAGTTCGGCGGAAATGTACGACATTTTAATCAAGAGTTATATGATTTGATTGATGATATTAAAGATACGATGCAAGCCAATGATTTAAATGCACTTGCAGCCTTTCAGATAGGCTCTGCGTATGCTGTAATCGTTATTAAAAATGAAGATGGTTCGTATGTGGAGATAATCAATCCAAGAATCATTAAGCGTGAGGGAACAGTTGAGCCGATTGAAACAACTGCTTATTTCCCAGGTCTTAGTGCAAAGACCAAACGTTATGAGAAGATAAAAGTGATGTATGAAGACAGAGAAGGCAAACAACAGTTTTTAGAGGCTGATGGAGATCTTTCCATTACGATTCAGCGTAAAATAGACTATCTTTTTGGTTCAAACTTCCGTGTGAGACTCTCTGATGAAGAGAGAAAGCTTTTTGACTCAAAACTGGAGTTTGGTACGGATGCCATTACAGATAACGGCTGTCCGACAGTCTTTAAACGCGACAGAATTCTGCAGGTCTTTCGAGTCTTTTTTATCTCTGCGATTCTTGGGCTTATCGGCAGTTTTTTTGTAAGTGAAGAGACACTGCAAACACTTACAAGGGTAGAAAATTATCTGATGGCCTCTATGCTTGGACTTATTGTTATCTATTTCTTTTATGCACAGTATGAAGGAAAGCAGTATAAAAACTGTAGTTCGTGTCAGATAGGTAATATCATAGGTACAAGTGCCATAGAACTCACAAAGCTTTTAGTGCTTTTTATAGCCTCTTATTTTATCTTGTAGAAGTTGGTAGTTAGACTTTACCAACTTCATAGAATTTTCTTAAGAACTTATCTATCGGAGAGATGAGTTTGTATATCACCGGTACGACAAAAAGTGTCAGAACCATAGAGCTAAGAAGCCCTCCGATGATGGAAATAGACATAGGAGCTTTTGTCTCACTGCCTACACCGTCGCCGATAGCAAGTGGCAGCATTGCAAAAACCATAGCAAATGTTGTCATTAAAATCGGGCGTAGACGTTTTTCTCCTGCCTCAATAAGTGCTTCATCTGTACTTTTACCGTTTTTGACCGCAGCGTTGGCAAAGTCAACCAAAAGCACGGCATTTTTACCAACCATACCCATCAGTAGCATAAAGCCGACCATTACAAAAAGTGAAAAGTGCAGTTTTGTAAGATAAAGCGCTATCATTACTCCGATGATACTCAGTGGTAGTGCCATCATAATGATAATGGGCTGAATGAGTGACTCATAAAGAATAGCAAGAATGATAAACATTAAAATGACACTGATACCTATAGCCATAGCGAAGGCTTTGTTCGTTTTCTCCATCTCTTCAGCAAAACCTGTAAAGCGGTAAGAGACACTTTCTGGAAGCAGCTGGGGAAGTTTTTCTCTTGTATAGTTCACGGCAGAGCCCAAATCAAGACCATACAGATCCGAATAGATACTTACCTGACGCTCTCTGTCATAGTGATAGATTGTCGCTTGTGAGTAGCCTTTTGTGATGTTAATAAGACCATCAAGATAGACAAGTTTTCCGTTTCGAGCACGAAGTTGAAGTTTTTTGAGGTTTTCAAGCTTTTCTCTGTCTACATCTGATACGCGCAGGGTAATGTTGTACTGTTTTCCGTTTTCATCAAAGTGTGATATCTCAAGATCACTGGAATATGCCGTAGCGATAGCCTGTGCGATTTGTGCAGCAGTAATGCCTAAACGGTTTGTGTTCTCACGCAAGATGTTAATATCATACTGTGGTTTTGGATCATCAAGGTTTGTATCGATATCCATAAATCCTTTTTTTGCTTTGAGGTGGGCGACAAGATTTTTCTTTGCAACCTGCAGGTCCTCAAATGAGTCTGATTTTAAAACGATCTGGAAGGGGACATCCGCACCGGCACCTTTGATGTCTGGAATAGCGGCAGCTGTGATAAACATCTCTTTTGAAAAAGGTTTGAGTTTTTTACGATACTGTTGGATGATTTGTTCCTGCGTGAGAGCGCGTTCGTCTTTTGGTGTCAGTTTGACATAGATAAGCGCTTTATTGATCTCTTTTGCCGCATTGTAAGCGACATTAAGCGTTGTGAAGAGAACATTTTTATCATCTTTGAGGACAGCTTCAACACTCTGGGCTTTTTTAACCATCTCTTCTAATGAGATGCCGGATTGTGCTTTGAGTTTTATCTCGAGCTCACTTTTATCCTCTTTTGGAAGAAAGTCCATACCGATTTTTGGAAAGAGTGAGAGCGAGCCAACAAAGATGGCAAACACAAGAATGAGCGAGAGCCACTTAAAGCGCAGTGAGAGTGTAAGTAGTTTTTCGTATATCTTATCGATTACTTTAAATATCGGCTCTGTAAGATTATAAAATCTGCTCTCTCCTTTGTGTAAAACTCGTGCACTTATACTTGGAATGAAGCTCAGAGCTATCGTGTAAGAGATAATGATGGCAAAACCGACTGTCATCGCAAAACTTTCAAAGAACTTTCCGACAATTCCACTCATATTTCCAACAGGCACAAAAACCGCCAAAAGCATAGAAGAGATTGCCAAAATAGCAAATGCCATCTCTTTTGTTCCCTCAAAGGCGGCTTGAAACTTATCCATACCGGCTTCCATCTTTTTGTAGATATTTTCAATAACGACAATGGCATCATCGATGATAATTCCTATGGCAAGAGTGAGACCGATAAGCGTCATCTTATTGAGATTGAAACCCATATAGTGCATCAATGCAAAGGTACCAAATATAGATGTTGGAATGGCTAAAGCAGAAACAAAAGTAATGGTCACGTTTCTTAAAAATATAAAGATGATAATCGCTGCCAGAATAGAGCCGTAGATAAGGTCAAACTTTACATCATCCAAAGAGTTGATGATAAAAGGTGTGGTATCTTGAAGGGTTTGTACTTCAAAACGATCTCCTGCCATCTTTTGGAGTTTTGGAACAACGGCTTTTACTTTTTGTACCACTTCTATGGTATTTGTCCCAGAGATCTTTTGTACCTGCAGTGTAACACCTTGAATATCATTATAAGAGGCATAACTTTTTGCATCACTGAGCTTGTCTTTGACGATGGCAATATCACGCAGGCGAATATTGTTTTTGATTTGAATGTTTTTAAGCTCATCGACACTGATTGCATCTGCTTTGGTTTTTAAGATGAACTCATTGGTCTTGGTGATGATCTTACCGCCGCCGATTTTGACATTTTCTCTCTCAATGGCACTATTAAACTCTAAAACAGAAATGCCATATTTATTGAGTGCTTCAAGGTTTGGATAGATCTGAATCTCTCTGTCTCTGTATCCGATGATATTGACTGCCCCAACACCCATAATCTTTTGCAGTGATGGTTTTACTTTCTCATCTGCAAAGAGCATTAGGTCTTTGAGACTTCCCTCTTTTGCCGTTAGAAAGACATTGATAACAGGAGCACCACCGATGTCTAATTTACTGACAAGTGGAGTATGGGCATCTTTTGGAAGTGTAACAGCTGAGACTTTGTCACGGACGTCATTTGTTGCTTCGTTGATGTCTCTCTCAAGAAAAAACTTGATAGTAATGATGCTTACACCATCACTGCTTGCTGACGTGATACTGTCGATCCCACCAATTCTACTGACTGCTTCTTCAAGTTTATCTGTCACCTGGGACTCTATGGTGCTTGGTTCTGCTCCGGGGTAGACAGTCTCAATAGTGACTATCGGAAAGTCAATATTTGGAAAGAGGGATGAGGGCATCGTCTTGAAACTCATATATCCAAAGATAACAAGTGTAACAACATACATTAATGTTGCTATGGGTTTGTTTATTGCTATTTTATACATCGCAATTTCCTTTTTAAAATAATTTTCCTATCTTCTGAAATCCAAACCAGTATAGGAATAGACCTAAAATCAGTACACCACCAAAGTATGATAAAAGGTCTATAAATTTACTGCCTCGAAAGAAGATACTTTCTGTTCCCTCAATGTAGTAACGAAGAGGAGAGATAAGTGAAAGCAGTTGCAATGCAGGTGGCATTGCATAGATAGGTGTCCATGCACCGCTTAAAAAAATAATCGGCATCATAATAACAATGCTCAATAGAAATCTTTTCAAGATTGGCTTGGGCAATAGCAAGCTCTATCTTTTGTTTTTGTAAAATTGCAGCGTTATACTCATTTTTCGCTGAGATGTATTTGAGCTTTATTTTTTCAAATAGATCATCTGGTATCGCTTTTTCATCATGAATCATCTTATTTCTTTTTAAATCTGTTTGTGCCTTTTGCATTAGAGAGATCTCTTGTTCTTTTGAGTCTAATTCAGCAAGAACCTGTCCTTTTTTTACAGGCTCCCCCTCTGCAACAAAGATGTTTTTTACTCTTGCAGGGTATTTTGTATTTAAGACTATAAGATCCCCGTCAATACGTCCACTACCTGCTATAAGATCTGATGGCAGTTGTCGTAACAAAAGTTTATTTGCAATGAGTATGATTGAAATAACAAGCAAAATAGTGATTATTATGAGTCTTGCATATTTCTTTAAAAACTGTTGCATTTCATTCTATCTCTATAAAACCGTCACCAAAGAGACCAACCATTACATCTTGTGTGAGTACTTCAGCTTGTAGTTTTCTATTTGAGATATCTGCGTGAGGATATACTTTTGTTATGCTGCCGATATGCTCTTGAGAGTCTCCATCGATGTGATAACGAAATTTTTGTCCTGTTTTAACAATATTATGATACTTTTGATCAAATTCTAAAATGAGCTTTCTTGCATGCTGACTTTGAATCTTAAAAACAGTTTTGAGCATCATTCCGCTTACTGCATCACCAACTTCTATGTTTTTATAGTAAATAATACCGTTAAACGGAGCTTTCAGATATGTTTTTTCAAAAAGAGCCTGCTGGTAAGCTACTGCATTTTTAGCATTTTCGTAACTACTGAGCACCTTGTCAAATTTTCCTTCGTCAATAAGCTTTTTTATCTTCTCTTGTCTTTCAAGACTTCGTTTTGCAAATTTTAGTGAACTTTTTGAATTTGCAAGCATCGCTTTGATATCATCATTATCAAGTGTAGCCAGTACTGTGTCTTTTTTGACGACAGAGCCTATATCTGCATTGACACTGTTGACAATTCCACCTGCAACAAAAGCGAGTTTTGCATCTTTGGCTGCTATTACATTAAAAGTTGCATAGACATCTTCTGCTTGTGTGAGAGAAATGAAAGTTACGAGTGCTAATAGAATTTTTTTCATTAAAGATACTCCTCTAAATTTTTTGCATTATAGTAGTAGTAGATTGCATAAGCGATCTCAAGATCATTGAGTGATTTTTCATAGAGTGCTTTTGCTTCAGTACGTGATGAAAGAGCATCAAGATAGACAACATTGTCAACGATACCTGCCTGATACTTTTTCGTGATGGTCTTAAGTGCACTTGTAGCAGCCCTCAATGCACTGCGTGAGCTTTTGATGTTGAGCTCTGCAGTTGATATGCGCTTGCGTGAGAGCTCAAGTTGTAAACGCTGCTCTTTTGATTTGTAGATGATTTGCTCACCCAGTGCATCTGCCTGTAGTTGAACAGCCTCTTTTTGCTCACGCAGAGTCCCAAAATCAACAAGTCGTAAACTTATGGTTGCCATCAGTTTGTTTTGATTGTCAAGTAGTGGAATCGGCTGACCTGCAAAAAGTGGTTTATCCTGATAACCAAAAAAAGTGAAGCTGTCTTCAACTGTGATATTTGGATAGTAATAGCTGTCTATGGTCTTACTTAGATTTTTGAGTGCTTGTTTATTGTGACGCATTACCTGAATACTGTTAAGCTCATTTGCATCCTGTGTGAGAGATTTCACAAATTTGGAGTTATCAAGCTTTTGAATCTTTTTTCCTACCTGTAGTTCCAATCTCTTTTTAAGAGAAAATATTTTAAATTTTAGTGACTCAATGGTATAGATATTTCTGTCATAGGCAGATTGGAGTCTGTCTACATCATCACTTGTTGCAAGGTTTGCCGCATAAAACTTCTGCATTCTCTCAAGCTGGGCTTTTACCGCTTTTGAAGCCTCTTCTCTGGCATCAAGTGAAGAGTATAGACTTTTTAAGTTGTAAAAATTTTTTGTAATTGAGAGAAACATCGCATCAAGATTTTCCTTATAGGAGAAGCTTGCAGCATTTACTTCATCTTTTTTCTGTTTTTCGATATAAGATTTTTTACCACCATCATAAACATCAAAGGCAAGTTTTGCAGCAGCACCGTAAGTAGTTCCCGGATAAAAAGGAGTAGGATCATCCTCTCTTTGATAAAAGGCACTTGCATCAAGAGTAGGGTAGTAGTTGCTCTTTGCAGAGTCAAGCTCTTTTTCTTTTGCACTGACAGAAATTTTTGAAGCATTCAAAAGATTATTGTTCGCCTTGGCAAGTTCTAACAGTGATTTCAGATCTTCCCCAAAGAGCAGAGCGGGAAGTAGCAGTAGATAGAGTCGTTTCATTTTCTCTCCATTAAATCAAATAAAGTATCTATAAAAGAGTCAAGGTCATTTTGGATATCACTCTCTTTTCCAATAACGCTGTTTTGTACAAAGATACCATCACCAATGGCAAAAAGTCCCTTTGCCAGTAAAAGTGCCTCTTTATTGAGTTCATCTTTTTCTATACCATTTTGTAAAATTTCGCAAAACCATACAAAGTAGCTCTCCGTACATTTGGCATGAAACTCCACCATTTCACTTTTTGGTGCCACCAAAGAGAGTGATATAAACTCTCTGTAGAGCTTTCGTAGCTCTTGTTCTTCATCAGAGTAGAAAAAACGAGAGAACTCACGTATCTTCTCTTTTGTTGATTCTTTGGTTTGGAGTGTTTTTTGAAGTTTTTGAGAGTGTTGGAGCATCAGGATATTTACAAGTTCAAAGACGATCTCATCTTTGTTTGCAAAATATTCATATACGGTACCTTTGCCGATACCTGCAGTTTTTGCAACTTGTGAGACGGTAATGTTGTTGATACCGTTTGTAAGAATGAGATCTTTACATGCAAGCGCAATATCTCGCTTTTTTTGTTCTTTATCGACGATAATTGCCAAATTATTTCTCCAAAATTTAAATGACCGACCATCAGTCAATTAAATTATAGAGTAAAAATTCTTAAATCAACTATAAACTGCCATCATTTGATGACAGTTGTTTGAATGTTTAGAAGTTGTACATAACTCCAAGGTTGATAGAATCACCTCTAGGTCCATCGATAGTTGAGTGTTCATATTCCACTACAAGATTGTATGTGTGATCGAGTTCATACTCTACACCTGCACCAAGAACAGCACCGTCAGAGCTATTGTCAATGTTTAAGTCACTGATTTTTTCTTTTTCATACTCGTATCCAGCTTTTGCAAAAAGTTTTGTGTTGTGGATAATCTCATAAGAGTAAACCAAATCAAGTGCATGTGTCATATAACTTGCATTAAATGTATTTATATCCTCTTTTACATCATTCGTTGCATAAGAAAAATCATATTCCAAAGCAAATCCATGCTCTAGTCTGTAACCAAGATCAATTCCAAATCCATAATTGCCGTCACCTTTTAAAATAACATCTTCATGTTTTACATCATCACCAAGAATATATATACCTTTAACTACAACATAATAAGAACTCTCTTTTTCTACTTCAGTTTCATAAGCAGAAAGCTGTGTACCTAACCCAAGCAGTGCCAAAGTTAACAAGATTTTTTTTATCATTTGATTCCTTTAAAAATAGATTGCGCTATGATATACTTTTATAACTTAATGGTAAAATAAAGTTTACTTTTTTAAATAAATATTTTTTAGGTAGGGGAAAATTGTAATGGCAAAAATAGTTTTAGATGTCAATGATGAAAACTTAGGAACCGTGATTTCAATATTGAACAACTTAAAAGAGGGACTCATTACAAGTATAGATATCAATACAAGGCTGAAAGACTCTACAGAAAGAAAAGTACAAAAACATACAAGATACCAACCAAAGACGGACAGGGTCATTTATGAAGAAGAACAGGCTTCACTCAAGAGTATGGGAAAGTACCTTGATCCTGCAGAGTTTAAAAAAAGGTTGAGAAAAAGATGAACAAAAATCCGGCAATAGCACTGATGCAGATAGAAACAGCACTCAACCACCTGCAAAATACCATGGTAGATGAAGATGGAAACCTTACATGGGATGAGACTTTCTTCAAACTTTATGAGGAGCTTTTACAAAAGCTTCATGAGACAAAAGAGATAGCACAGACACTGCAAAAGAGAGAAACGGCTAAAAACGAATAGCTTCAAGAGATAAGTACTTTATGAAATTTTAGCTATAATCCTTTTTATTAAATATTTTTCACAAGAGGTAAGATTATGGAGTGCGAATCTCTCCTCAAGTAATTCCTTTTAAATCCCAAAAAAAGGGGTTTAATAACCAAAAATTTAGCTTCTTTGTGTAACCAAGTCCCATAAAAGTCCAATTGAATTGATATGATTTGATAAGGTTTGAAAATAGGCATATTTGATGAATTTTTGTATAATGTTTTTAATAAAACATTATCGTATTTAAAGGGTCAAGCAGTTGTCGGTATCAAAAAAAGAGATAGAACAAAAAGCCATAGTGTATTTGAAAAAACATAGAGAACTTTTGTATGGTACTTATCTGACAAACTATATTCCTACAGATGAAAAAGTTGCTTATTTTACAGCTGGTCCGAGTGGAGCAGGAAAAACTGAATTTGTTCAAAAAATTATTCAAACTGAAAATAACTTAGTTCATTTGGATATAGACCTTGTAAGAGACTTTTTTAAACCTCTGGGTTACGACGGCAAAAATAGCGATATATTTCAAAAACCGGCAAGTTATGGTATTCAGTTTTTGTTTGATGAAATAGTAAAAAACAGAGGATTTTCGTTAATTGTTGATTCAAATTTATCCCATTTTCAAACTGCAAAGGAAAATGTGGTAAAATTACTTAAATATAACTATAAAATAGAGATATTTTATATATTTAATGGACTCGAAAAATGTTTTTTATATACAAAAAAGAGAGAATCAGTTACAAAAAGAGTAGTTCCTGAGGATGTTTTTTTTAAAAGTGTAGTTTACTCTAGAACTACAACTTCTAAGATTAAAAGATTATTTGACAGTTCAGTAGTCTTAAATGTTATTGATAAAAGAGATGACCAATATTATCAAGATATAAGTTATGATTTTTTTGAAAAAATTATACCAAATAGTGAGGTTGAAAAATGACACAAATACTAAATCCATTGTTAAAACCAGAAAATAGAGAAAGACTAATACAAGAGGCGATGCTTGAAATAGATAAACAACAAGATGTTATGATAAAAAAAGCTGACAGTATTATTGAAAATGTTGCAGAATTTGAGGAGAATGTTCGTAAGCAGTTTACTGTGTATAGTAAAAAGTATATCCAAGAAATAAGTAATATCAATTGAAAATACAGTAGTATGTTTCGATAGACTGAAAAATAATTGTGTCAGTGTAATAAAAATAGACTAAGTATTTTAAAATTTGAAACTTTTTTCTTCTTCTGAAAGTGTAAGCAGTATTGATTCTTTATCGATTGCAATAGTGTCAATCTTACTTTTTAAAACAGGTATGATAAGTTGATAGTCTATATTTTGTGCTATGTCAAATAGTATTTTTAATTGTTTAATATCTATGAGTTTGATTTGATCTTCTTGGATAACCGAGTTTTACCTCTTGTTTTGATTTTTAGAGTCATTAAAATATATCAAAAATCTAATTTTTTTATCAATAGCAACATAGCAGAAGCACTTGTATAAGATGCATAGTGTTGCCAATCATCACTTTTACTATCATCACCAAAGTCACAAACTGATTTCATACATATTGGTATAGGAGAAGGTTTTGTTGAATATTTAACAGCTGATAAAACTCCATATATTTCCATTTCAATGCCAATAAGTTTTCGTTGATGCTTTTGAACACTCTTAACAATTTCCTTATTTTCCAAAACACTTGCACCAGAAGCGATCGGACCTAAGTGTATTTGTAAAGTAGTTTCAGGTTTATTTCCATCATACCCATTTTTAATATTATCTATTATTCCTTGATCTGAAGAAAGATGCTTAACTTTTTTAATTATTTCAGCATCTAATGGGATTTGTGTATGATCTGGCGAAAAATCTGTACTTATTTTTCCACTACCCCAATCCCAACTAAATTCAGATACAAGGATATCTCCATAATTATTTTTACCTTCAATTCCTGCTGTTATACCAACCATAAATAAATAAGTAGGATGGAAATGAGCACATATTTTAGTAGTTAAGACTGCTGATGGAACCATTCCCATTTTTGGGGCACTTGCTGCTATAATAGAATATTGTTTATTCTCAATGTCTACTATACCTTCATGATAAATAGTTGTTGTATCATTGGGTATATTGACTTCTTTCCAATTGCATGGTAAATTTAAAACAGCTTTTAATTCAGGATCTTCTAATGCTGTAATTACAGCAATATCATATTTTTTAAAACATTCACCATAAAAACTCTGTTTAGAATTCATAAGATAGTCAATTTGATGTATTATTTTTTCTGCCCATTCATTGCTAGTATTATCATAATGAATTAAAGTCCATAAATATTTTTCTAGTTCTTTTTTTGAATCAATATATATCTCTTCATATCCAGTAATTCCAATAATATGATGTGGATACTTTGGAATTTGTTTAGTGTGAATCTTTTCTAATAAATCTATACCTCCAGATTTTGATGGCTCTTCTCCCATAGCAGGAGGAAGATTAATATCTAAAATTAAAAGATCATAATTTTGTTCAGCTAATTTTTTTCTTCCACTTGTTGCATCTTGTACGACATCAATATGTTGCTCAGGGAGTATAAAGGAAAACTTTTCTTTAATAGCTTGAATAATCTTTTGAGTTTTATCATAACTATCATCAATTATCAATATTTTAATCATTGGTTTCCTTTAATATTTTTTCTATCTCTTCTTTAAGTTGTGTTTTCCAATTGCTTTCTGAAGAGTGGTAATAAACAGTTTCCCTATATGTTGGAGTAAATTTATTTCTAAGTTCTTCATTGAGTTCTTCTAGAGAAAGTTTTTCAATATATTCCCCAAAAGAATCAAATTGTGTAATTATAATAGTAGGATAATTTATATTTCTAAATTTCATTTGATTCAAAAGTTCTCGACCAGCAAAACTTTCAGGAGATCCACCTTCTGGATCATCAGTAGTAATATCAAAAGTTGGCATACTCATATCCATTAATACTAAATCATATAATCTTTTGGCAACTAATTCTTTAAGACCACTATGATATGACTTTTGATTGACTATATTTATTTCTGGAAATATCTCTTGTAGGTAACTATTAATTTTTTTTCTTTTTTCATCATCATCTTCTATAAATAATATTTTCATATTAAAAGTCCCTCTGCATTTATTTTCAAGTTTACTTCAAAAAATATTTTAGAATCTTCTTCTATAAATTTTGCATTTAAGTCATGGTTTGCTGTATGTAAATCTGTAGATAAAAGTTTCCAGATTTTATTAAATCCAGTATTCCCTTCTTTATTAATTGTTAATGTCGCTTGTTTTGTACCATAACCTGTAAAAATGAAATCAATATGTCTGTTTAAATTTTCTAATGTATCATATGCTTTAACATTATTTTTCAGATTAATACACATATGTTGTTCTTCTTGGGTGACTAATACTGTAATTTTTGTTTGTTCATTAAGCTTACTATGTTTAAATGCATTATCAAATAATATAAATAAAATATCAATAAAACTATCAAGTGTTTCCCCTTTTAGATTAAATGATTTTAAAATATTTGTAGTTAAATAATTATCTTGTTTTTTAAAAATGTTTTCTACAATTGATATAGCGTCTTGAATACTATAATCTTTTCTGTCGGTAGTTTCCATTCTTCCAAACCAAGCAATTAAAGTTGTCAAAGCTTGATTAATATCAGTTCTAGACCTAGCAATAGAATTTTTTAAAGTGCTTATACCTGATACTTCCTTGATTTGTTTTTCTATAAAATCAAAATTATTATTAATTCTAACTTTAATATCTTCTTCAATAATATTTCTAATAGATGTTAAATTAATATCTGTTTTTTCCCATAAAATTTGTATAAGGTGATTTTTAAAGTTAGTAAAATCTAATTTTTCATCTATGATTTTATATAAGATTTCTTTGATTTCAAGATCGGAAAAATAATATTTAAATAGTGCTTCTTTATTGTCATTTTGTATAACTTGTCCATCTACAGTTTTTCTTATCATCGATGTACTAACTTGTAAAAGTTCAGAACTAAGATATTTAATAATTTCATCATGTTCTTTTGAAAACTTTTTTAAGCTACTTTGAATAAGCTTTTTATTGTGTTCATCAAGATTGTGAAGTTCTTCATTCCAATATGAATTACTTTGATATTCACCTGTTTTAGAGTCTTTAAGAGTTATTAAATTTTCTTTTTCTAATGGTTTTCTTAAATGATTTGAAATTGTTCCATGTCTAATTTTAGTACTCAAATAAACATCAAGACCATAGTGTTCATTTTTAACAAATATATCTCTTGAAAGTTCAATTATTTTTTTACATAAATCATCTACTTCATTTTTTGGTATATCTGGTAAATATAATTTACTTAACATTTCGCGATTTGAAATATTCTTTTCTTGAGAAAGATTGTTAAATTTATTAATTATAGTTTTAATTTTTTCATCTTTTTTATATATACCAGTGTCAATTAAGCTTAATAGCCGTAAATAATCATCTTTTACTTCCTTATCAAAAATATTTTTAACACCTTCTATATCAACATAAATTTTATTTTTATCAAATCTAGAACTTTCTTTTCTTATAAATAATTTTTGTTCTCTATCTTTGATTTCTTCTAAGTATATATCTATATTTTTTTCATCTATATTTTTAAGACTATGACATATATTTATCCGCTCTCTTTCTGCATCATTATAATTAGAAAAATAAATTGATTTTTTCATAATTTCTGATATACAAACCTCTTTTAAAAAGAAAATCTCTTTAGAGTTAAAAGTTTTATTATTCGATTGGTAATGTTCAATTAGTTCCATCGGTCTTGTGTAATTTAAAGATGTTAAATAATGTTCATACAAAAACTCTGTTCTACTTCGTACATCATGATTTCTATAGATTACACATAAATAGAACAGAATAATTGCTTCTATAGATGTAGGCCATATAGATGTTTTATCAATAGATTCTATGATGCGATTTATAATATTTATAATTGGTAACCTATATGATAGATTTTTATTCATAAAATAAAAATCTATTAATGCATTTACAGCCTCATCAGTTTTCTTTTCTTTTAGTAGTATTGTCAAAATTAACATTTGTGCTTGATTCTTTACAATAGTTTTTTCAGATGCTTGTAATTTGTTTGCATAAAAAAGGCTTTCTTCAAATATATTTTTAAATAAATAGTATTGTGTAAGAAAATTATTGTAGTTATCTTTCGAAATATTTAACGAATTGATAATACTTAAGAAGTTTTCTTCTTCTTGATCAAAATTTAATAATAATTTTAAGTTTTCTGAAGATGGATATAGCAATAGAAATTTTTCTAAATATACTTGTTTAGAATGTAGTGGATAAGTTTCTTGTTTAATAGGAGAAAAAATAGAAATATTTATATAACCAGATAATTTTTTATATGTATTTTCATCATTTAAATATCCTAGTATGAAAGATAAAATTTCATTTGTAAATGATAAGTTTGAATATGTTATTGTTATTTTAAATAATGTAATTATTGAATCATGTGTATCATCAGTCCCAAGTAAAATATTTTCATAACAAATTAAAATTTTATAAATTAAAGAATCTTTTTCAAAATAAGTTATTTCATCTAAATTATTCAGACTTTCAATATATGATTCATATAATGAAATATAAAAAGGATTCTCTTGTAAAATAACTTCACAGCTTTTTTTAACTTCCTGATAGTTTTCTTGTAAAAGATTATCATATATATCTATAACAGATTTATTTAACTCTATGGATGTAGGACTTATTGCTATATTCAATGTTCTTAAAATATTAATTAACCTATCATCTTCAATACTAGAATATAATTTTCTAATAATTTTAATTAATTTATCAGGTATATTATCATTAAACACCCTTTTGCAAAGGATTGTATTAAGAATATCAATATATGTTTCATATAAATCTATAAGTGTTAAACGATTTTCTTCAACTAAAATTTTTGATAAAAATTTAGTCTGCACATGATAATCTTTTTTTAACTTATATTTAAAATATTCTTTTAAGGCTTCATCACTGAATTCTTCAAAAAAATCATCAAGAATTTTACTGAAATGACCTGGAGATATATTTGTTTCAGCACTAATACTAGATAAATAAATAAGTATTTTAAGCTCAGTATTGATTTCTTTATCCAGAAGAAAATTTTCATATTTTTTTTGTGATTCAAGCCCTTCTAATTCCTGTAAAAGGTTTAGTTTATTTTTTATAATCCAAAGAGACTTGCCATGTTCTTTTTCTATTTTTTTTAATATTGTGTCTGCTTTTATGTAATTACTTAAAAGTATTTGATTCTCAAAATGAATCCGTAGTTTAATAAATTTATTAATCGACTCAGAATATCTATTTAATACTAGGCCAGTCCAAATAATTTCTCGTAAAATATCCATTGGAGGGTGTTGAAATGATTTTGTATATATTTGTTCAATTTCATTAGCAATTAAATTATTCAAACGTACATTTTGAAGTTTTGGTTCTGCAATAATTTTACTAAAATACTTTGTTAATGTGTCAAGATCAGCATCATGTTTAAACTTATATAGAAAAATGTAAGGATTATCTATTTTTAGCAATTGATGTTTAATGCTACTATAGTTTTTAAATAAATTTTTTTGTTTTGCCAATTATTAATCCTTATTAATCAAAGTTTATTTAAATAAATAAACTTATTTTAGCGCAATTGTTTAAAAAACATGGTTATTCCTTATTTCATAGAAATGGTATTATAAATTATTGATATAGTTTATTTCCAAAAGATTATGAAATACTTGGTCTATCAAATTATATCCAATTTCTTACACTTTAGTATCCTGTATTGTAAATAAATTTTCATCATTTTTAATATAAGAATTAGCTTCTCCTCCCAAGAGGAAAGGGTAATACTTGCTAGAGATAATAAAAATTTCATATTCGTATGCTAAAGTACAAAAGTGATTATTCTATTGGGAGTTGTGAAATGATGTTTAAGAGAATGCAACTAAAGACGAGACTATACTTAACGCTAGGTGGTCTAATCTTTCTTGTTTTTATAATTGGTGAGTGGAGCTTGTGGCAATCTGCTCAAATTAATAAACGAGTAGATAATATTTATACCCAAGAGGTTATCCCTTTAGAAAACATTTCACATCTCAAAGGTGCACTTTACAGGATTCGAGATAGAAGTTTAAGGCTTATTGATACAACAGATAGTGTAGAGATAGCACATCATAAACAGATAATTGAAAGTCAGATTAAGAGAATTAATGAAGAGTTGGACAAATATGACAATACAAGGCTCTCTAAGGAAGAGCAAATAGAGCTTGAAAAGTTTACAACAAATTTTCAAGAGTACCTCTCTATCATCAAAAATAAGATCTATCCCAATCTTTTAAAAAAATCTGAAAAAGAGCTAGAACCCATTCTTTACAAAGAGGCTATTTTTGAATTTCGTCAGGCAAGAGAGGCTCTCAATGAACTCTCGGAGTACCAAATACAAAGAGCAAAACTAAGACATAAGCACTCTGATGAGATTTTCAATAAACAAATCATAATCATTCAGCTTATTATTATAGCTATAGTTGGATTAAGTGGTTTTTTTGCCAAGATGCTTATGAGCTCAATTATAGAGCCAATTAAGCAGATAAACGAGGTACTTACCAAAATTTCACATGAAGATTTTTCAAAACGAATTCGTATCACTTCAGAGGATGAATTGGGGAAGATGTCACAAATGCTTAACAATAGTATCTCTATGCTACAAACTACTTTTTATGAACTCTCAACCCTAGTAAATTACGATAAACTGACAAATTTACCAAATAGAAAAATGTTTCAAGAGAAGATAGAAAAGTGCATAAATAGATGTCAAAAGAGTGAAGAATTATTTTCCGTTATGTTTATTGATGTTGATAATTTTAAAAATGTAAATGATACCTATGGGCATACAGCAGGAGATAAACTTTTAGAAATCATTGCAAAAAGGATGAAAACACACATTCGTAGTGGTGATACTTTAGCACGACTTGGTGGTGATGAGTTTGCTATACTTCTGCAAAATCTTAAAAACCCGACAGTCCCAGGAAATATAGCAAATAAAATCTTAGATGCTATGCAAAAACCCATCTATATAGACCAGCATACCATTTTTACATCTATATCTATCGGTATTTATATTTCAGATCATCAAAATGAATCACGAGAGAAGATCCTTTCTTATGCAGATGTTGCCATGTATGCTGCGAAAAATTCCGGCAAGGCAAAATATATCTACTTTAATAAAAAAATGCATGAGAAATTAGAGTCTGAGACACTGCTTGAGAGTCGTTTAAGAGATGCGGTAAAAAACAGAGAATTTAAAATATATTTTCAGCCTATTATTGAGCCAAAAACAGAGGCTCTTTATGGTGTTGAAACATTACTTCGATGGGAAAGAGATGGACAAGTAGTCTCACCTGCAAAATTTATAGCAAAACTTGAAAGTAATGGGATGATACTTGATGTTACTTATACGGTTATAGAGGAAGTTTTTGAAATGATAGAGCGAAGAGAGTTTAAAAATATAGTCTCTATTAATCTCTCTATCTTACAGTTTTATGATGAAAACTTTTTACCGTTTTTAAAAAGGCTTTTACAAAAATATCCATCTATTAATCCTCAAAAAATCTACTTTGAAATTACAGAGAGTGTATTTGCCCAAAATAATGATCTGATTTTTAGTACTATGGAACTTGTAAAGAAGCTAGGATTTAAGTTTTCTTTAGATGATTTTGGTACAGGATACTCCTCTTTATCATATATAAAAGATTACCCAATCAATACTATAAAAATAGATAAAAAATTTGTAGACAACTTGTTAGATGATGTGAAAGCTCAAGAGCTACTAGAGGGTATTGTGTATTTGGCAAAAACACTTCATTTGACTATTATCGTAGAAGGTGTTGAGGATGCTGCAACACTAAGTACTGTTACTAAACACAACAGTGTTAAAATACAAGGTTATTACTTTTACAAACCAATGCCACAAGAAGAATTTGAAAGACTTTTGGATTAAATATGAAGTATATTTCATATTTAAATCATCAATATTTCACTTTGCACTGATAGAATAAAATATTCCAAAAAAGGTGCTTCTATGTTGAAAAACATTACAATCAAACAACAGCTTCTCATTGTTCCTATCGTTATTTCTATCGCATTTGTCTATTTATACTATGCAATTGATTCTAACTTAGATAAGCTTGAAGATAAAAGTTCTAAAGCTTCAGTTGCAAATAAAATAGTCAAAGAGATGTTAGAAGCAAGAATCGCTGAAAAAAATTATGTTAGACGAAAAGATACAACTTATGCAAATGCACTTCAAAAGCTTGTAAATGATAGCCTAGATAGAGCAGAAAAATTACAACATAGTTTTAGAGACCCTCAAAACCAGCAACTTGTTGCCAATGTTATTACAAACATAAAACAGTATTTAGATCTGTTTGAGAAGTTTCAAAAGCTTCGAGATGCTTCATTAAAAGAGCAGGATAAAATGGTTAAAGAGGCAAAAGATGTTGAGATGATTGCTGCAAAGATAAGGGGAATTCAAAAAAAGCAAAGAGACAGGGTTATACGGACCTCTAAGGATGTAAGTGCAATAGCTGATGAAATTGAAGAGGCATCATTAGCAAATAAAATAGTAAAAGAACTACTACTGATGAGGATCGCTGAAAAAAATTATCTTCGTCGTAAAGATATAAAATATCAAGATCAGGTAGAAGAGTATATAAGTAAGATTGAAAAACTCTCTTTACATGTGAAATCTATTCTAGATAGTCAAAAAAATAAAAAAATGATAGATGATATTTTAAAAGCTTTAAAAGAGTACAAACAGGCTTTTTATACTTTTAGTGAATTAAGAGAAAAATCTTTAAAAGTTAATGAACAGATGAAAAAAGAGGCAAAAGAAGCTGGGGAAGCATTAGTGGCATTACGAGAAGACCAAAAAAGTGAAAAGGTGCAACTTGCTCAAAATCTTCAGGTACAGTTAATCACTCTTTTTATTGCTATTGGCTTAGGTGTAATTATTTTTATGTTTTTTGTTTCTACAGTTATTAGTCGAAATCTTAAGCAAATTGCTGATGCGGCAAAAAACTTAGCTTCTGGTGATGGTGATCTTACAAAAAGAATACACATTGAAGGTAAAAATGAACTAGCCAGTGTCGCAAAATATATTAATGAATTTATACTAAAAGTTCAAAATGCTATAAGTGAAGCGAAGAGTGTAAGTAGCGAAGCATCTTCTATATCAAATGAACTCTCAGCTACATCTCTAGAGATAGGCAAACGGGTGGAAGATGAAGCAAATTTAGTGAAATCTATTAATGGAGATACAGATCAAACAACTCAGGAAGCTGAATTTGTGGATAGTACAGTAAACAATATGTATAATATTTCTAAACGTTCTTTTGAAGCTCTCAGTCAAACAACTCAAAAAGTAAATGAACTTATATCGACTGTAAAAGATTCTAGCATAAAAGAGGACTTAATTAAAAAAACGGGTGCTTAATTTTTTAATTTTACTTATAATTCACCAAATAATAATCAACTAAATTAAGCTTCAAACTTTTGCTCAATCCACGATGTAAAGTAATCATATTTTTCATGTGAGAGAAGACACCACCTTCGAGTGCATTTGTTGTATTTGAGATAGATAAATGTTTATACTTTTTGTATGTAAAAAGGTAAGGTAAATTTG